>JAJUHM010000014.1 GCA_029279925.1 Aquabacterium olei | reverse complement strand
GCCGCTGGGGCCCAGGTGGTGGTGTTCGACGTGGACGCCGCAGGCGGTGCCCGCGTGGCGGCGCGCCACCCCGAGCGCGTGCAGTTCCAGGCACTGGACCTGACGGACGATGCCCAGATCGAGGCCGGTGTGGCCCAGGTGCTCAAGAACTTTGGCGGCGTGCACGCCCTGGTCAACCTGGCCTGTTCTTACCTGGACGACGGTGCCAATTCGGGCCGCGCCGACTGGTTGCAGGCGCTCAACGTGAACGTGGTCAGCGCCGTGATGATGGCGCGCGCCGTGCGTGAGCCGCTGCGCCAAGCCGGCGACGGCGCCATCGTCAACTTCACCAGCATCTCGTCGAGCGTCGCGCAGACGGGCCGCTGGCTCTACCCCGTGTCCAAGGCCGCGATGCTACAGGTCACGCGCAGCATGGCCATGGACTTCGCACCCGATGGCATCCGCGTGAACTCGGTGTCGCCGGGCTGGACGTGGTCCAACCCGATCAGCCAGATGTCGAGTGGCGACCGAGCCAAGGCCGATGCCGTGGCCGCCTCCTACCACCTGCTGGGCCGGCTGGGTGACCCGGCTGAGGTGGCCGAGGTGGTGGCTTTCCTGCTGTCGCCGCAAGCCAGCTTCGTGACCGGTGCCGATTACGCCGTAGACGGTGGTTACTCCGCCATGGGGCCGGAACAGAACCAGCCCGCCATTCCCCGTTTGATGGCCTGAACCCTGGCCGTCGCTCTCCCCTCTGTTTGAAAGGAACGCACCATGCGTCGCATCGCCATCGTCGGTGGGGGCCAGGCCGGCCTGCCGCTCGCTCTCTCTCTGCTGGACCAGGGCTATCAGGTCACCGTGGTGTCCAACCGCGAGCCCGACCAGATCCGCGCGGGCAAAGTCATGTCCAGCCAGTGCATGTTCGACGCCTCGCTGCAGATCGAGCGCGACATCGGTCTCAACCAATGGGAGGCCGTGTGCCCTCCTGTGGAAGGCATCGGCTTGACCGTGCCGCACCCCGAGCAGCCGGGCGCCAAGCTGATCGATTGGTCGCATCGCTTGGACAAGGTGGCGCAGTCGGTGGACCAGCGCCTGAAGATGCCTGTGTGGATGGAGCTGTTCGCGCAGCGCGGCGGTGAGCTGGTGTTCCAGGATGCCGGCGTGGACGAGCTGGAAGCGCTGGCCACTTCGCACGACCTGGTGATCCTGGCCGCAGGCAAGGGCGACGTGGTCAAGCTGTTCGAGCGCGATGCCAGCCGCTCGGCCTTCGACAAGCCCCAGCGTGCCTTGGCTCTGACCTATGTGCATGGCCTGAAGGAGACGCCCGAATTCAGCCGCGTGGCTTTCAACCTGATCCCGGGTGTGGGCGAGTACTTCGTGTTTCCGTCCTACACGCTCACCGGCCCCTGTCACATCATGGTGTTCGAGGGCGTGCCCGGCGGCCCCATGGACTGCTGGAAGGGCGTTGCCAACCCGCAAGAGCACCTCGCTGTGAGCCGCAAGCTGCTGGAGACCTTCCTGCCCTGGGAGGCCAAGCGCGCCCGCCACATCGAGCTGACGGATGCCAACGGTGTGCTGTCTGGCAGCTTCGCGCCCACCATCCGCAAGCCGGTGCTGCGCCTTCCTTCGGGCAAGCTGGTGCTGGGCCTGGGGGATGCCGTGGCGGTCAACGATCCCATCACCGGTCAGGGCTCGAACAACGCCACCAAGGCCTTCAAGGTCTACCTTGATGCCATCCTGGCCCATGGTGACCAGCCCTACACCGAGGCCTGGATGAACCAGACCTTCGAGACCTTCTGGCGCTATGCCCAGTCGGTGGTGGCCTGGACCAACTCCATGCTGACCCCGCCGCCGCCGCACATCCTCAACCTGCTGGGTGCGGCCGGCCAGTGTCCGCCCATTGCCAAGGCCATTGTCAACGGCTTCGATAACCCGCCCGACTTCTTCCCTTGGTGGGCCGAGCCGCAAGCCTGCGAACGCTTTGTGGGCGACAAGATGGCCGAACTGGCGGCCGCCTGATGCCTGAGTCCGATGTCTGAAGGAGCGACCACCATGAGCGCCATGCTGCAACCCGTTTGGGGCCAGACCGAGTTCGAGGGAAAAGCCCTGCGCCAGGCCCTGGGCCGATATCCCACTGGGGTGGCCATCGTCACCACCCGCACGCCCGACGGGCGGGCCGTGGGCCTGACCATCAACTCGTTTGCGTCGCTGTCGCTGACGCCGGCCCTGGTGCTGTGGAGCCTGGTGGACCGCTCGCCCAATCTGGCGACCTTTCAGCGCGCCAGTCACTTCGCCATCAGTGTGCTGGCGCAAGACCAGGAGGGCCTGGCCAGCCGCTTCGCGAACCCGGCAGTGCTCGACAAGTTCGACCAGGTGCCGGTCGTGGAGTCGCCTGAAGGCGTACCGGTGATCGAGGGGGCGCTGGCCACCCTGGTGTGCCGCAGCAGCAAGCATGTCACCGAGGGCGATCACGAGTTGTTCATCGGCCAGGTGGTGCGTCTCGACACCCGCGAGGGCGAGCCCCTCGTCTTCCACGGCGGGCGCTTCGGTGCGCTGCAGATGGCGGGCTGAGGCCCCCCCAACCTTTTGCACCCTGTGCCGCATACACCCTCCGGCCCTCTCCACGTTGCGAGCAGCCCCATGAGCATCACCACCACCATCCTGAACCACCTGCAGGCCGGCGCGCTGCGCGTCGTGGACCTGACGCACACCCTGTCGCCCGACTTCCCCGCGCTGGTGTTGCCGCCGCAGTTCGGCCAGGTCTGGGGCTTCAAGCAAGAGCGCATCTCGCATTACGACGAGGCCGGCCCAGGTTGGTACTGGAACAATTTCTCGTGCGGCGAACACACGGGCACGCACTTCGACGCGCCCGTGCATTGGGTGACCGGCAAGGACCACCCGGCCAACACGGTGGACACCATCGACCCTGCGCGCTTCATCGCCCCGGCCGTGGTGCTGGATGCCAGCGCCGAAGTGGCCCGTGACGACGACTGGCTTCTGACCGTGGACTTCATCCAGAGCTGGGAAGCCGAGCACGGCATCATCCCCAAGGGCGCCTGGGTGCTGCTGCGCACCGACTGGTCGAAGCGCATCGGCGATCCCGCTGCCTTCGTCAACCTGAAGGAAGACGGCGCCCATACCCCCGGCCCCACGCAAGAAGCGGTCGAGTGGTTGATCCGTGAACGCGATGTGCAGGGCTTTGGTGTGGAGACCATCAACACGGATGCGGGCCAGTCTCATGCCTGGCCGATGCCCTATCCCTGCCACACGCTCATGCATGGCGCCAACAAGTTCGGGCTGCAGTGCCTGCGCAATCTCGATCAGTTGCCGCCGCAGGGGGCATTGATCGTCGCCGCACCGCTGAAGATCCATCAAGGTTCGGGCAGCCCGCTGCGCGTGCTGGCGCTCACGAACTGAATCGGAGTACAGCATGGCCAGCACCGCCGACACCGCGGACGTCATCTTTGTGGGCAGCGGCATCAATGCCCTGGTCGGTGCTGCGCTGCTTGCCCGGCGCGGCCTGAAGGTACTGGTGCTGGAGCGCAACGAGCGGCTGGGAGGTTGCATTCGCACCGAAGAGCTCTTCCCCGGCTTCCGGCACGACGTGCTGTCGCAGTGGTACCCGCTGTTCGTCGGCAGCCCAGCCTATGTGGAGCTGAAAGATGAGTTGACCGCGGCGGGCTTGCGTTTCGTGCAAGGCGGCCACAGCACCGGCGTGATCCTGCCGGACGGCCGCTGCCTGGCTTTGAAGCAGGACATGGCCGACACCGTGCGCCGCATCGACGCGCTGTGTCCGGGCGACGGCGCGGCCCTGGGCGCAATGGCCGACCGGCTGTTCGGCGCCGATGCCAAGCTGACCTTCGGCCTGCTCGGCCAGCAGCCCTATGGCTTTGGCCTCCTCAAGCTCCTGTGGTCGGAGTGGCGACGCCGCGGCCTGGAGGGCCTGTTGGGCTTTGCGGGCGATTCGCTGGAGAGCTTTCGACGCTGGGCTGATCGGCATCTGCAAGACGACGTGAGCCGCGCCTTGCTGGCACCTTGGGTGCTGCACTCGGGTCTGGGGCCCGATGAGGCCTGCTCGGCTTTGATTGGCAAGCTGACCTTCGCAGCCGTGGTGGCGGGTGGCATGCCCGTGGTGCAAGGCGGCAGCGACGGTGTGGTGCGTGCCCTGCAGCGTGTGATCGAGCGCCATGGCGGCGTCTGCCGCACCGGTGCGGACGTGAGCGAGGTGATCGTCGAAGGGCAGGGCCGCCGTGCCAAGGCCACCGGCGTGTGCGTGGGTACCGAGCGCCTGATGGCACACCGCGCGGTGGTGTGCAACGTGACGCCGCTGCAGCTGTATGGCCGCCTGTGGCGCGGCGCACCGCAGCCCTTGCAGGAGCGCGCAGCCGCCTACCGCTTTGGCCGGGGCGGCATGCAGATCCACTTCGCCTTGAACGCCCCGCCATCCTGGGCCGATCCCGAGATGGCGAAGGTGCCACTGGTGCATCTGACCGAGAGCCTGGAGCAGGTGTGTGCCTCGGTGGTCGAGGCCAACAATGGCCTGCTGCCTGCTCGCCCCACGCTGGCCATTGGTCAACCCACAGCGGTGGACCCGAGCCGTGCGCCCGCGGGCGCCGCCATCCTCTGGGTGCAGATGCAGGAGCTGCCCACGCGCCTGAAGGGCGATGCCGCCGGGCTGATCGAGGTGCCCGCCGATGGTCAGTGGACGCCCGCTGTTCGCGAGGCCATGGCCGACCGCGTGCAAGCCCGCCTGGCCCAGGTGCTTCCCGGCCTGGCCGATCAGATCGTGGGTCGCAAGGCCTATGGCCCGGCCGACCTGCAGGCCCTGAACTGCAACCTGGTGGGCGGGGATCCCTATGCCGGCGTGTGTTCGCCCGACCAGTTCTTCTGGCTGCGGCCTTTTGCGGCCACGGCCGGTGCACGCACCCATGTCACCTCGTGCGCAGGTCTGTATCACATCGGCGCGTCCACCCACCCCGGGCCAGGGCTGGGTGCGGGCTCGGGCTATCTGGTGGCGCAGGCCCTGGCCCCTCGCTGAGTCGTGCCACCTCATCTCTTTGCTCATCGGAGGCCTCATGGCGCACCCCGAACGGGTGTGCCTAGGCGGGCGCCATTCGTCAGTGTGCTTGCCGGTCTGGCCGTGACGCTGACCCGCTGACCTCCATCTTGAAGCTTGCCATCGGTGGGCCCATGAACCCCATCACGCGCGACGTTCGGGCCCACCCGATCCTGCTGCCGTCGCGGTGTGCCTGTCAGGCCCTCAGTCGGCCAAGGAGAGACTCAATGAAGAACACCCACCCTCTGCGCCGCGTGGCCGCTGCCGTCAGCATGATTGGCCTGTTCGGCATGAACACCGCGACCTGGGCCACTGAAGGAAATGGACTGGGCGTGTACCCGGACGGCCTCGAGAACTTTCTCAGCGGCGCTTTGCCTCCGCCTGGCGTTCACGCCCTGGTCTATGCCGGAGGCGCCCGCTACGACAAGGTCCGTGGTGATCGAGGCCAATCGATCGGCCCGGCCGATTTCAATGTCGATGTCCGGGCTGTCGTGCCGCGTGTTGTCTGGGTGACCCAGCATCAGGTGCTGGGCGGCCAACTGGCGTTCGAGGCCTTGGCTCCGCTGCTCAATGTGGACGTGACTGCTGGCGGCAGGAGCTTCAGCAAGTCGGGCCTGGGTGACGTGGTGCTGGGCTCTGCGCTGGGCTATCACCATGCGCCGGATCTGCATTCGGCCGTGGGCGTGGACGTGTACCTGCCCACCGGCAGCTACAGCGTCACCGACCCGGCCAGTCTGGGCCGCAACATTCTGACCTGGCAGCCGCTGGTCGCGGTCAGCTACATGCCGGCACAAGGCCTCAACATCGACCTGAAAGCCATGTGGGACATCAATGGACGCAATGGCAAAACCGACACCCGATCGGGTCAGGCGCTGCACGCTGACTACGCGCTGGGTTGGGGCTTGGGTCATGGATGGGTGGTGGGCGTGGCCGGGCATGTCTACCGCCAGTTGACCGAGGACAGCGGCCCCAACGCCGGAACGGGCAAAGCCGAGTCGAACGCGTTTGGCCCCTCGTTCCGGTACGCCGATGGCAAAGGTTTGCTGATCACGGCGAAGTGGCAGAACGAGTTTGGCGTGCGCAACCGCGTGCAAGGTCAGTCGCTGTGGGTGAAGGCAAGCCTGCCTTTCTGAAGCGCATCGGGACGAGGCCCGCCGCTCGGCCCAGCGACCCGCTGAACTGAGCGGTGTCGCCGCGAAAGACCAAGGCCCTCCTCGGAGGGCCTTGGTCATGAGGTGATGCGTTTGTTCAGGTGCGACGCACCGTCTGGCTCGGTGACTCGCCGAACTCGGCCTTGTAATCGGCGCTGAAGCGGCCCATGTGGGTGAATCCCCAGCGCAGCGCCACCGAGGCCACACCCCCGCAGACCGGCCCGGCCAGCAGTTCGGCGCGTACGCGCTCGAGGCGAACGGTGCGCAGGTATTGCATCGGGCTGACGCCGCAGAAGTCCTGAAAGCCGGCGTACAGGCTGCGCACGCTCACGCCAGCGATTTCGGCCAGCGTGTCAGCGCGGATGGCTTCGTGCGCGTGCGAATGCAGGTACTCCTGCACTCGCTTGACATGCCGAGGGAGCACGGCCGAGCGACGTGCCAGCGGCGCCGCGGTGAAGTTGTGCGGCTGACAGGCGAGCAAAGACGATGCGACGAGTTGCTCGAGCTGGCCGACCACGATCTTGTGGTCGGCCAGCTCGATCGGCTGTTCCGCCCAATCGACAAGATAGCGCACCAGACAATGCCATGCCGCCTGATCACGCCAGCGGAATCCCAGGGTGAACTGCAGCGGGGCGTCCGGCTCCCGGCCCAGTTGCGCCATCAGCATCCGCTCCAGGAAGGGCTTGGCAATGCGAACCATCAATTGATCGCAGTCGGCACTCCAGTGCATGGCGGTGCCGAGGTGGGCGCTGATCACTGACGCCACATCCGGCGTGGACTCAAGATCCTCGTTGCCGCATCGCACCTGTGCGCGTCCGTGCAGGGGCATCATGACCAGGAAAAAGTCATCGAGCTCGCCGGGCTCGATGCGCACCTCGGCGCCATGCGTGAGCCGGCTGAGGCTGACATCACCGAACGCGAGGTGGTGCATCCGTGCGTCGAGCCTCTGCCCGTGCCCGAGGACCTTCAACGCATGAGGTTTCATCACGCGGGAAACGAGCGAACAGGTTTCTTGCAGATCGCGTGATGCGAAGAGCTGGCGCGCTGGCGCGCCCAGCATGGCCCGATACAGGCCTGCCGAGGGTGAGGGGGATGAGGGCAAGAGCATGGAGCCTCCTGTACGACCAGCGGGGGCATGACATGCCGGTGGTGAGGGCACCGGCGCCGACTCCGTATACGCAAAAGCGATGCCAAATCGGAAATAAACTTTAGAACTAAAAAGATGACCGAAAACCGGGAGTTTCCCTAGCCATGCGCACCGGAGCGGTGTGCGTGCACCACGGCGCGGCGTCCAGGAACGTGCATCGCTCAAGCATTTCACAACGGGCCAAACACGGGCACGATACGGGCTTCTCCGCATCGCGTGTGCAGTTCCTGCACGGCTTATCCAGATTCTGCAGAGTTGGTATTTCCATGACTCTTCATTGATTGATCTCTAAACGATCTGCCTGCAAAGTCGCCTCAACGGCACGACGGTTGTGCCGACTGTTTGGAGGTGATGGCGATGGCGGAACGCTCCTTCGTCGAAGAGGTCAAGAAGCTGCGTCTGGGGGCCGGGGAGGTTTTCAGCGGCGAAGGCATCCTGGCCGTGACCAAGGCCCTGCTCGAGTCGGGTGTGGCGTATGTGGCGGGCTACCAGGGGGCGCCCATCTCCCACCTGATGGACGTGCTGGCCGATGCCCAGGACATCTTGACCGAGCACGGCATCCGGTTCGAGAACAGCGCCAGCGAAGCCACCGCCGCGGCCACCCTGGCAGCATCGGTGAACTACCCGCTGCGCGGCGCCGTGACCTTCAAGGCCACCGTGGGCACCAACGTGGCATCGGACGCGCTGGCCAACCTGGCATCCGGCGGGGTACTCGGCGGCGCGCTGATCATCGTCGGCGAGGACTACGGCGAAGGCTCGTCGATCATGCAGGAGCGGTCGCACGCCTTTGCAATGAAGTCGCAGATGTGGCTGCTCGACCCGCGCCCTAACCTGCCGTGCATCGTGCAGGCCGTCAAGGACGGCTTCGACCTGTCGGAAGCCAGCAGCACACCGGTGATGCTGCAGCTGCGCATCCGTGCATGCCACGTGCACGGGCAGTTCGTGGCCAGCGACAACCGCAAGTCAGCCTTCACCATCCAGCAGGCCCTGGCCCAACCTCAGCGGGACGTCAGCCGCATCGTGCTGCCGCCCGCCAGCTTCCTGCATGAGAAGGAAAAGGTCGAACAGCGCTGGCCAGCGGCCGTGCGCTTCATCCAAGAGCGCGGCCTCAACGAGTTCTTCGCCGAACATGCCGACGACGTGGGCGTGGTGGTGCAGGGCGGCAGCTACAACACGCTGATCCGTGCGCTCAACCACCTGGGTCTGGCCGATGTGTACGGCGAGTCCAAGCTGCCGCTGTACGTGATGAACGTGGCTTACCCCCTGGTGGACGCCGAGTTCGAGCGCTTCTGTGTGGGCAAGCGGGCCATCCTGGTGCTGGAAGAAGGCCAGCCCAACTTCGTCGAGCAGAACGTCTCAGACATCCTGCGCCGCCTGAACAGCCCCACTGCGCTGCACGGCAAAGACCTGCTGCCCCTGGCCGGTGAGTACAACACCGCCACCATGGTCAAGGGCGTAGGCGCTTTCCTGCGTCAGTACGGCAAGCTGGCCGCAGAAGCCAAGCCGCGCAAGGTGATCCCGGTGAAGGCCGCGCCCGCACTGGCGGTTGACCCGGTCGCCTCCGATGTCGGCCGTGACGTGCCCGCGAGCATGCTCGTCGACGTACCCGATGAGCAGGCCGCCGCACAAGCCGCTGCAGAGCTCGCCGCCAACGTGCATGCCCGCCCGCCCGGCTTCTGCACGGGCTGCCCTGAACGCCCCATCTTCACGGCGATGAAGCTGGTGGAGCGCGAGCTGGGAGCGCACCACGTCACGGCCGACATCGGCTGCCACCTGTTCTCCATCCTGCCGCCCTTCAACATCGGTGCCACCACCATGGGCTACGGCCTGGGCGCGGCCAGCGCGGCGGCCTTCAACGTGCCCGATGGCAAGCGCGCCATCTCGGTGATGGGCGATGGCGGCTTCTGGCACAACGGCCTGACGAGCGGCATCGCCAACGCGGTCTTTAACCGCAGCGACAACCTCACCATCGTTGTCGACAACAGCTACACCTCGGCCACGGGCGGGCAGGACATCCTGTCGTCGAAGGCGCTGAACGCCACGCGCAGTACCGGTCACGAGATCGAGCAGGCCGTGCGCGGCGTGGGGGTCAAGTGGGTGCGCACCCTGAAGCGCACCTACGACCTCAAGGCCATGACGGCCACCCTGCGCGAGGCGCTCACCACCTCCACCCTGGGCCCCAAGGTGCTGATCGCGCAGAGCGAATGCATGCTCAACAAGCAGCGCCGCGACAAGCCCAAAGTGCGCAAGGCCATCGCCGCCGGCGAGCGCGTGGTGCGCGAACGCTTCGGCGTGGACCCGGACACCTGCACAGGCGACCACTCCTGCATCCGCCTGTCGGGCTGCCCCTCGCTGACCATCAAGCCCAACCCCGATCCGCTGCGCACCGACCCGGTGGCCGCCGTGCAAGACAGCTGTGTGGGCTGCGGCCTGTGCGGCGAGGTGTCGCATGCGGCCGTGCTGTGCCCGTCCTTTTACCGCGCCGAGATCGTCACCAATCCCACCCGCGCCGATCGCCTGCGCCAGTGCGTGCGTCAGGCCGTCATCGGCTGGCTGCAGCGCCGCGATGCCCGGCGCCGCGCCCGACTGGCCTTCTGACGCCTTGAGCAGACGCACATGTACGGAGCCACCATGACCCTGCAACAACCCATCAAGCTTGCCATCCTCGCCATGGGCGGCGAAGGCGGCGGGGTGCTTGCCGACTGGATCGTCGACCTCGGCGAACACCACGGCTGGCATGCCCAGACCACCTCGGTGCCCGGCGTGGCCCAGCGGACCGGCGCCACCATCTACTACGTCGAGCTGCTGCCGCCCCATCCTCAGATGCATGGCCGCCAGCCCGTGCTCGCGCTGATGCCCATGCCGGGCGACGTGGACGTCGTGCTGTGTTCCGAACTGATGGAGGCAGGCCGCGCCGTGCAGCGGGGCCTGGTCACGCCCGACCGCACCACGCTGCTCACGTCCACGCACCGGGTTTACGCCATCGCGGAAAAGGCCGCGATGGGCGACGGGCGCGTCAGCGACGAGGTGCTGCTCAAGCACGCTCAGGCTGCCTCGAGCAAGTTGGTGAGCTTCGACATGGCAAGCGCGGCCGAAGAATGTGGGAGCGTCATCAGTGCCGTGCTGTTCGGTGCATTGTGCGGGACCGGCGTCCTGCCTTTCGGACGCGCTGCGTTCGAGGCCACCATCGAGCGCGGCGGTGTGGGCGTCAAGCCCAGCCTCAAGGCCTTTGCCCGGGGCTGTCAGGAGGCGATAGGGCAGGGCGCCCCGGCAGCGGTGCAGGCCGACCAGCTCCCACCTGCTCCGGCGCCCCGATCGCCCGAGGTGGCTGCCCTGCTGGCGCGCGTGCAGCGCGAGCACCGCTCTGCGTGCCAGGACGTGGTGCGAGAAGGCGTGCGTCGCCTCATCGACTACCAGGACCCGGCCTACGCCGCGCTCTATCTGGACCGCCTGTCCCAGCTCACGGAGCGAGCCTCGCCCGATGACGACACCCTGGTGCGCGAGACGGCGCGCCACCTGGCGTTGTGGATGTCGTACGAGGACACCATCCGCGTGGCCGACCTCAAGACCCGGGATAGCCGCTTTCAGCGCGTGCACGGCGAGGTGCGCGCCAAGGTCGATCAGCAGGTGCACATCAACGAGTTCATGCACCCGCGCATCGAAGAGATCTGCGAGACCCTGCCCGCCTCAATCGGGCGTTGGCTGGCCAAGCCACACGCCCTGCACCGGTGGGTGGCCGGCCTCACCCGAGAGGGCCGGGTCATCCGCACCTCCAGTTTGCGAGGCTTCCTGTTGCTGTGGCTGCTGTCCCGCTGGCGCGCGGCCCGCCGCAGCACGCTGCGTTACGCATTGGAGAACGAGCGTATCGAGCATTGGTTCAAGCGGGTGCTTGCGCTGGCGCCCACACACCCGGGGCTGGCCCTGGAAGTGGCCCGGTTGCAGCGCCTTGTCAAGGGCTATGGCGACACCCATGCCCGAGGCCTGCGCAACTACCAGACGCTGATGGGCGTGCTCGACCGCCACGCGGCCCACCTCGCCCCGTCCACCCTGGCCAGCCTGCGAGATGCCGCCCTGGCCGACGAGCACGGCCATGCCCTGCACGCCGCCTTGCACAAGCAAACCCTGCATGCCTGAAGGCCCCTTGACGCGCCCTGGAGAGACCCGACGATGACGCCCCCCGCTGCCCGCCACTTCCGCCGAGCCCACCGCATTCGATTCTCGGAATGCGACCCTGCCGGCATTGTTTTTTACCCCCAGTACTTCGTGATGTTCAACGACCTGCTCGAAGCATGGGTCGACCACATCCTGCCCGATGGTGGCTTCACCGGCTACATCCTGGGTCAGCGCCACGGCATGCCCTCGGTGCGCATCGAGGCCGACTTCAAGGCCATCAGCCGCATGGGCGACGACGTCGAGCTGACGCTGGACGTGGTGCACATCGGCCGCCGCTCGCTGGTGCTGCAGCTGACCTGCGTGGGCGCCGGTGGCGAGTTGCGCATGCAAGCCCGCCAGACCCTGGTGACCACCTCGCTGGTCACCCACGGAGCCATACCCATCCCCGACGACCTGCGCCGTGCGCTGGACGCCACCCATTGATGACGCCCAATCTGACCAGGAGCCACACATGAAGATCGTCTGCATCGGCGGCGGCCCCGCCGGCCTGTATTTCGGCCTGCTGATGAAGCTGCAGGACCCGACCCACGAGGTTGTGGTGATCGAGCGCAACCGCCCCTACGACACCTTCGGCTGGGGCGTGGTGTTCTCGGACGCCACCGTCGACCACTTGCATGAGGCCGACCCGGTGTCGGCACGCAGCATCGCCGACGAGTTCTCCCGCTGGGAAGACATCGAGGTGCACTTCAAGGGCCAGACCATCCGCACCACCGGCCACGGTTTCATCGGCATCGGCCGCAAGCGCCTGCTCAACATCCTGCAGGCGCGTTGCGAAGAAGTGGGCGTGCAGCTGGTGTTCGAAACCACGGTGGAAGACGACCAGGCCATCGCCCGCCAGCACGGCGCCGACCTGGTTATCGCCAGCGATGGCATCAACAGCCCGATCCGCACCCGCTATGCGGACACCTACCGCCCGGACATTGACACTCGCCACTGCCGCTTCGTGTGGCTGGGCACGCGCAAGGTGTTCGACGCCTTCAACTTCCTGTTCGTGCAGACCGAGCACGGCTGGTTCGCGGCGCACGCCTACCGCTTCGAAAACGGCATGTCGACCTTCATTGTCGAAACGCCCGATGACTGCTGGCAACGGAGCGGCCTCGACCAGATGAGCCAAGAAGAGGGCATTGCCTTCTGCGAGCGCCTGTTCGCGCCCTGGCTGGACGGCGAGCGCCTGATCAGCAACGCCTCGCACCTGCGCGGCTCGGCCATCTGGATCCGCTTCCCGCGCGTGATCTGTGATCGTTGGGTGCACTGGAACGACGGCTTCGACATCGCCCCGGGCCAACAGCGCGACGTGCCCGTGGTGCTGATGGGCGATGCGGCTCACACCGCGCACTTCTCGATCGGCTCGGGCACCAAGCTCGCGCTGGAAGACGCGATCGAGCTGGCTCGCTGCTTGAAGGATGCCCACGGTGACCTGCGCGCCGGCCTGGCGCACTACCAGGACGTGCGCAGCGTCGAGGTGCTCAAGATCCAGAACGCCGCGCGCAACTCCACCGAGTGGTTCGAAAACGTGCGCCGCTATGCCGACCTCGAGCCCGCGCAGTTCACCTATTCGCTGCTGACGCGCTCGCAGCGCATCTCGCACGAGAACCTGCGCCTGCGCGACCCGCGCTGGGTCGATGGCTACGAGCGTTGGCTGGCCGAGCGTGCGGGTGTGCCCGTGGCCGACACCCAGTCCGCGCCGCTGCCCATGCTCAACCCCTACACCGTGCGTCGCCTCACCCTGCGCAACCGCGTGGTGGTGTCGCCCACGCTGCTGCAGGCCGCTGGCGACGACGGCGTGGCGCGCGACTTCCATCGCATGTACCTCGGCAGCCGGGCCCTGAGCGGCGCAGGCCTCGTGATGATGGAGATGACCGCAGTGACGCCTCAAGGCCGCATGACTAGGGCCGACACAGGCCTTTGGAATGCCGAGCAGCAAGCGGGCATCGCGGCCATCGCCGACTTCATCCACCGTCACACCTCGGCGTGCTTCGGCCTGCAACTTGGCCATGCGGGCCGTCGCGGTGCGGTGCAAACGGGCTGGGATCCCGCCGACCAGCCCTTGAGCGACGGCTGGACCCTGCTGTCGGCCTCAGCCCTGCCTTACCGGGACGGCCTCTCGCCGGTGCCCTGGGCCATGAGCCGGCTGGACATGGACGACGTGCGCGAGGCCTTCGTGGCCGCCACCCGCCGCGCCGCCGAAGCCGGCGTCGACTGGCTGGAGCTGCAGGCTGGCCATGGTTTTCTGCTGTCGAGCTTCCTGTCGCCCCTCACCAACCAGCGCGAGGACGACTACGGTGGCTCGCTCGACAAGCGCCTGCGCTTCCCGCTGGAGGTGTTCGCCGCCATGCGTGCCGCGTGGCCCGCCGACCGGCCCATGTCCGTGCGCCTGTCGGCCACCGACTGGGCCGAAGGGGGCACCACGGTGGACGAGGCCATCGAGATGGCCCGTCGTTTCAAACAGGCCGGTGCCGACGTGGTGGACGTGTCCACCGGCGAGGTCACGCCCGATCAGCGCCCCGTCTACGGCCGCATGTACCAGACGCCCATGGCCGACCGCATCCGCAACGAAGGGCAGGTGGACACCATCGCGGTGGGCGCTATCACCGAGGCCGACCAGGTCAACAGCGTGATCGCCTCGGGCCGCGCCGACCTCTGCGCCATCGGCCGCCCCTTCATGAGCGACCCCGCCTGGCTGCACCGCGAACTCGTGCGCCTGGGCCGTGGCGGCGTGGCGTGGCACCCGGCCATGGAACCCGCCCGCACGCAGTTCGAGCGCGTGCTGGCCAAGCCCGCCACTCCCCTCTGACGCAAGGAGCCCGACATGACCCAGCAAGCCAATTACGAGCAGTACCGCGAAGCCGTGGCCGGCCGTGCCGACGTGGCTGATTCGCCGGAACTGCTGGCCTACTACGCGGAACTGGCGCGCCTGAAAACCGGTGCGCTCTGGACGGTGGCCAACAAGATCGAACCCTGGCAGCCCCAGTCGGCCTCGGTGCCCGTGCTGTGGCGCTACCAGGACTTGCGTGAACACGTGCTGCGTTCGGTGCAGCTGGTGACCCCGGAGAAAGCGGGGCGCCGCGTGGTCTATCTGGACAACCCCGGCCGGCGCGACGTGTCGGCGGCCGTGGGCTGGTTGTATGCCGGGTTGCAGGTGATGAACCCGGGGGAGCGGGCTTCGGCCCACGCCCACGCCGCTTCAGCGCTGCGCTTCATCATGGAGGGCAGTGGGGCCTACACCATCGTCGACGGCCACAAGCTGTCGCTCGGTGCGCGTGATTTCGTGATCACACCCAATGGCACCTGGCACGAACACGGTGTCGCTGAGGACGGCTCGCCCTGCATCTGGCAGGACGGCCTGGACATTCCCTTGGTCAACGCGCTGGAAGCCAACTTCTACGCCGTGCACCCGCAACTGCACCAGGCTGTGACCCACCCGGTCAACGACTCGGTGGCCTCGTGGGCCGGTGCGGGCCTGCAGCCCCAGCACCACGGCTGGACCAAGCCCTACTCGCCGCTGTTCAAGTACGAGTGGGCCGCCACCTACGAGGCGCTGACGCGCCAGGCCGCCGTAACCGATGGGAGCCCCTTCGACGGCGTGCTGATGAACTACGTCAACCCGCTGACGGGAGGGCCGGTGATGCAGACCGTGGGCGCCTCGATGCAGCTGCTGCGCCCGGGCGAGCACACCCGCGCGCACCGCCACACCGGCAGCTTCCTCTACCAGGTGGCCAAGGGCAAAGGCTGGTCGGTCATCAACGGCCAGCGCTTCGACTGGCAAGAGCGCGACATCTTCTGCGTGCCCTCCTGGGCCTTCCACGAGCACGTCAACGCCAGCGCCACCGAAGACGCCTGCCTGTTCGCCTTCCACGACCTGCCCACGATCCAGGCCCTGGGCTTGTACCGCGAAGAAGCCCTCGCCGGGAACGGCGGCCACCAACCCGTCACTGCCTGACCCCATCCCGAAACCGGAGACCTCATCATGCGACTCGTCACCTACCGCGCCGACATCCTGGCCGCCGCCCGCCTGGGCGCCATCGTCGATCAACAGGTCGTGGACCTGGCCCTGCTGGCCGCCACCCGTGGACAGAGCCTGCCCACCGACATGCTGGCCTTCATCGACCTGGGCCCGCAGGCCGTGCGCAGCACCACCGAGCTGCTGGCCTCGTTCGAAGGTCGCTTCCCGGCGGGCACCGCCTGGCCGCTGGCCAACGTCAAGCTGCTGGCACCCATTCCCCGCCCACGCAAGAACATCTTCGGCATTGGGCTGAACTACGTGGAACACGTGGCCGAATCGGCCCGCACGCTCGACACCTCCAAGGACCTGCCCAAGCAGCCGGTGATCTTCTCCAAGCCGCCCACCACCGTCGTCGGCCCCGGCGATGCCATCGAGCACAACGCCAAGATCACGCAGCAGCTGGACTGGGAGATCGAGCTGGCCGCCATCATCGGCACGCGCGCCAAGGGCGTGTCCACCGACGATGCGCTGAACCACGTCTTCGGCTACACCGTGATCATCGACATGAGCGCGCGCGACTGCCGCCGCGCCGGTCAGTGGATCTACTCGAAGGGCCAGGACACCTACGCGCCCATGGGCCCGTGCATCGTCACCGCCGACGAGATCTCCGACCCGCAGACGCTGGACCTGAGCCTGACCGTCAACGGCGTGACCAAGCAGAGCTCGAACACGCGCCACATGCTGTTCAAGGTCAACGAGCTGATCGCCGACATCAGCGCCGGCATCACGCTGGAGCCAGGCGACATCATCGCCACCGGCACGCCCGATGGCGTGGGCGCCGGCCGCAGCCCGCAGGAATGGGTCTGGCCGGGCGACGTGATCGAAGGGCAGGTGCAGGGCATCGGCAGCCTGCGCCACCCTGTGGTCGCGGTCTGAGGCGGAGGCGGCCATGCTGAACCTGCCCACCTTCAAGGCGGCGGCCGTCCAGGCGGCGCCCGTCTTTCTGGATACCGATGCCACCGTGGACAAGGCCTGCCGGCTCATCGCCGAGGCCGCCGAGAACGGCGCACGCCTGGTCGCCTTTCCCGAGGTGTTCGTCTCCGGCTACCCGTACTGGAGTTGGGTGATGAACCCCATCCAGGGCAGCCCCTGGTTCGACAAGCTGGCCCGCTCGGCCATCGAGATCCCGGGCCCCGAGATCCGCAAGATCGCGCAGGCGGCGGCGCGCCACCGCATCCACGTCGTCATCGGCGTGAACGAGCGCAGCCCCCATGGCATCGGCACGCTCTACAACACCCTGGTCACCATCGGCGAAGACGGCCGCCTGCTGGGCCGCCACCGCAAGCTGGTGCCCACCTGGGCTGAAAAGCTCACCTGGGCGCCGGGCGACGCCTCGGCCCTGCGCGTGCACGACACGCCCATCGGCAAGCTGGGCGCGCTGGCCTGCGGCGAGAACACGAACACCCTGGCGCGCTTCTCGCTGCTGGCTCAGGGCGAACTGGTGCACGTGGCCAGCTATATCTCCCTGCCTGTGGCCCCGAAGGACTACGACATGGCCGATGCCATCCGCCTGCGCGCCGCGGCCCACAGCTTCGAAGGCAAGCTGTTCACGGTGGTGTCGTGCTCCACGGTGTCCGACGAGATCGTCGACGCCATGGCGGCCACCCACCCCGAGGCCCGCGAACTGCTAGCCCGCCCCAACAGCGCGTTCTCGGGCTTCATCGGCCCCGATGGCCGCGTGATCGGCCAGCCCCTGATTGACGTGGAAGGCATCGCCTACGCCGAGATCGACCTGGGCAAGTGCCTGCAGCCGCGCCAGATGCACGACATCACCGGCCACTACAACCGCTTCGACATCTTCGATTTGAGTGTCAACCGCAAGCCGCTGTCGGCGGCCCGCTTCATCGACCCCGCCAGCCCCGACGCCTTGCAAGGGCTGGACCTCACCCTCAGCCCCATCACCCCGGAGGCCACCGCATGAGCTTCGATCACATCGCCCGCCCTATCCGTGTGGGGCAGATCGTGCCCTCGTCCAACACCACCATGGAGACCGAGATCCCGGCGCTGCTGCGCGCGCGCGAGCTGGTGGCGCCCGAGCGCTTCACATTCCACTCCAGCCGCATGCGCATGAAGAAGGTGGTGAAGGAAGAACTCGAGGCCATGGACCGTGACAGCGACCGCTGTGCCATCGAGCTGTCGGACGCCCGCGTCGATGTGCTGGGCTACGCCTGCCTGGTCGCCATCATGAGCATGGGCCTGGGCTACCACCGCCCGTCGCAGGCCCGCCTGCAGGCAGCCACTGAAGCCAACGGCAACCCCGCGCCGGTGGTGACCAGCGCGGGCGCCCTGATCGAAGGCCTGCACGCCATGGGCATGAAGCGCGTGTCGGTGGTATGCCCCTACATGAAGCCGCTCACGAAGCTGGTGGTCGACTACATCGAGCACGAGGGCATCGAGGTGAAGGACTACGTGGCGTTGGAGATCCCCGACAACCTGATGGTGGCAGCGCAGAACCCGGCCAACCTGTTGGACATCTACAAGCGGCTGGACCGCGGGGGCATCGACGGCATCGTGCTGTCGGCCTGCGTGCAGATGCCCTCGCTGCCGTCCATCCAGAAGGTACAGGACGAATCGGGCGTACCCACGCTGTCGGCCTCGGTGGCCACCACGTGGAAGATGCTCAGGGAACTCGGCCTGCCCACGCACATCCCCCATGGCGGGGCCTTGCTCAGTGGGCGCTACTGAGTCCTGCAGGCCCGAGCCGCAGCCGACCCCGGGAGGGGCAGACGGCGCCGACGGTGATTTCGTCGCGCAGTACCTGCCGGCCTTGCTCACGCAAGCCGCGGCCCATCTTGTGGGGGACTTTGCCGAAGAGGTGCGCGCGGCAGGTCTGTCTGTGCTGGAGTGGCGGGTGTTGGCCATTCTGGCGGACGGGCGGTCGGTTCCCCTGGGCCTGCTGGCCCGCCGCGCCGCCACCAAACAACCGACTCTGACGCGCATGATCGACCGGATGGCACAGCAGGGGCTGGTGCAACGGGAGGCCGATCCGGTCGACCGACGCCAGACGCTTCTGCGGATCACCCGCGGCGGGCATGCCACAGTCGGTGACCTCATCTCATTGGCACAGCGGCATCAGCAGCGGCAGCGCGAGCTGTTTGGCGAGGTGCGTTGGCAGCAGCTGGTCGGGCTGCTGCGTGCACTCATGCCGTATGGAGGCTGAGCAAGGGCCCCATCCTTGGCTTGCGCCGCTTACTTCGGGCGGTACATTTGAAAACGGGCCGCAGTGGTGACTTCGAAGTAGTCGGCTGGGCCACCGCCACGCAGGATCGGCGCCGCCGCAGCGGTGTCATAGCACCCATCGGCGCTGCTCAGCAGCCTTCTGTCGATGTGCACCATCACGACTTCCCCCATCACCATCCAGGTATCCAGAACGGTGCCTTGCCTGTCCCGGAGTTGTGACACCTGGAGAGCCTTGCATTCCAGGTTCACCGGGCTTTCGTGCACCGCGGGGGCTGCCACCGCCAGCGATTGGCGGGGGGTCAGCCCGCACAGCGAGAACTCGCTTACGTCGCGGGGAGCCGGGATGCTTGACAGGTTCACGGCCTCTGCGAGCTGGCGTGTGGCCAGGTTGCAGACAAACTCGCCGCTGCGCTGAACGTTGCGCACCGTGTCTTTGTAACCCACGCTCGAAAACGCCAGGATGGGTGGCTTGTAGTTGAAGACATTGAAGAAGCTGTAGGGCGCGAGGTTGGCGACGCCGTTGTCGCTCAATGTCGAGATCCAGCCAATGGGGCGCGGGCCCAGAATGGCAGCAATGGGATCGTGCGGAAGCCGGGAGCCGTCGGCCGGATCGTAGGTGTGGCGCATGTCGGTCAATCGGAGTGTGGTCAGCACGAGTGTCGCGGAGGGCTGCCTGCCGGCGAGCTGTAAGGAGGCGGGGCGCCCACGATTTCCGCGCAGGCTGGATAGCGGATGCATTCACGTAGGGCATGTGTTGGCTGGCGGCGCCGGCATGCTTGAGGGATGTTTCTGGCGGCTACTTCTTGCCGTGGCTTCGCAACAAGGGCAAGAGAGTCATGTACGCCCACCCATGGAGACGCATGGCAGTGACACTGTGTCTCATCACACAGCCGCGAGGCCTCGCCCCGCTTCCCATGAAAGTCATTCGATCCCGTGCCCCGCTCCGCCTGGGCCTTGCCGGTGGTGGCACCGACGTCAGCCCGTTCAGCGACCTGCATGGCGGCCAGGTGCTCAATGCCACGATCGACCTCTACGCGCACACCATTCTTGAGCCGCGGACGGATGGCAAGCTCGTGCTGGTGGCCTGTGACCGAGAGGAGCATGTGTGCCTCGATGCGAATGGCCCCATCGTGGATGACGAGCCCCTCCGCCTGCATCGCGGCATACACCGACGCATCGTGAAGGACTTCCATGGCGGTCAGCCCTTGTCCTGCACGGTCACGACCTTTGCCGACGCGCCAGCCGGGTCCGGATTGGGAACGTCGTCCACGATGGTGGTGTCGGTGCTGCGGGCATATGCCGAATGGCTCAAGCTGGACCTGAGCGAGTACGAACTGGCGCATCTGGCTTACCAGATCGAACGAGAGGACCTGGCGCTCGCGGGGGGCAAGCAGGACCAGTACGCCGCGGCCTTCGGCGGGTTCAACTTCATCGAGTTCGGCGAAGACGGCCGGGTGCTGGTCAACCCCTTGCGCGTGAAGCCGTGGGTGACCAATGAACTGGAGACCAGCACGCTGCTGTACTACACCGGTCAATCGCGCGAGTCCGCCCGGATCATCCAGCAGCAGATCGACAACACCCGTGACGCGAGGCAGGATTCCATCGAGGCCATGCTGGCTTTGAAGAAGGACGCGTCCAGCATGAAGGAGGTGATCCTGCGCGGAGACCTCGAGCGCTATCCCGGCATCCTCGGTCGCTCGTGGCAGGCCAAGAAGAAGATGGCTGCGGGCATCACCACGCCGCTGATCGAGCAGGTGTACGACAGCGCGCTCGATGCGGGGGCGCAGGCGGGCAAGATCTCCGGTGCGGGCGGCGGCGGCTTCATGATGTTCTTCGTCTCGCCAGCCCGGCGTCTGGATGTGGTCCGGGCGCTGGCACGCTTTCCCGGCGAACTGATGAACTTCCACTTCACCCCTTACGGAGCGCAATCATGGGCGATCGGCTGAGGGCAGTGGCCAGCCAGTGGCTGGCAGAGTCCATCGAGGTCAAGCAGCGGCTGGCGGCCGACGTGGCCATCCTGGATCAGGCGGTGGAGGTCGCGCAGCGTTGCGCAGCCGCGTGCAGCGCGGGTCACAAGGTGCTGTTCATGGGCAACGGTGGCAGTGCGGCCGACGCGCAGCACCTGGCGGGCGAGTTCGTCAGCCGCTTCAACTACGATCGCCCCGGCCTGGCCTCCTTCGCCTTGACGGTCGACACCTCGGTGCTGACCGCCATCGGCAACGACTACGGATACGACAAGGTGTTCGAGCGTCAGGTGCAGGCGTGTGCCCGGCCGGGCGATGTGGTGGTCGGACTGTCCACGTCCGGCAACTCGGTGAACGTGGTCAAGGGACTGGTGATGGCGCGCGCCCAGGGCGTCTGCACCGTGGCCTTGACCGGGCAGGACGGAGGCCGCATGAAGGCACTGGCCGACATCTGCCTGCGCATGCCATCCAGTGAGACGCCGCGCATCCAGGAGTGCCACATCGTCGTCGGACACATCATCTGCGGTCTGGTCGAGCAGATCGTGTTTCCCAGGGCATGAGCGCCACGCCGACCTTCGACGCGATCGTGTTGGCCGGTGGCTTGGGCACGCGTCTGCGCTCGGTCATCGCCGACCGACCCAAGCCCCTCGCCCCGGTGGCAGGACGCCCCTTTCTGGATCATGTGCTGAGCCACATCGAGCAGGTTGGTGTGCGGCGGGTCGTGTTGTCCATCGGCCATCTGGGAGACCAGATCGAGGACCGGTATGGCCGTCGCTTCCAAGCGGTGGACATCGTCTACAGCAGGGAGAGCGAGCCGCTGGGAACGGGCGGCGCGCTGAAGCAGGCGTTGGGCCACTGCAGCACGCCGTATGCCCTGGTCCTCAATGGGGACACGCTGTTGCGGTGCGACCCCCGCGCCTTCGTTGCGCGCACTGTGGCGTCGGGCAGGCGCCTCGGTATCCTGACGCGGGAGGTGGACGATGCGGCGCGCTATGGTCGTTGTGAGCTGAAGGCCGGCACGGTGGTGGCCTTTGGCGAGAAGGCTGGTGCGGGGCCCGGTCTGATCAACGCCGGAACCTATTGCTTGCATCGCGATGTGTTCGCCGACCACATCGGGCCCGCCCGGTTCTCGTTCGAGCGCGACTTCATCGAGCCGCACCTGGATCGGCTGCAGCCCCATGGGGAGACGGTGACGGGCTACTTCATCGACATCGGGGTCCCGGAGGACCTGGAGCGGGCCCAGGCCGAGTTGCCGAAATGGCTGTGAGGGGCCAGCGTCCCGCGTGAAGCGCCTTGGCGATGCGCAATTCAAGCGAAAATACCCGGTTCCGCACACGAAACGTGCCTTTGAAGGCGCTCCGAGTGCACCGACATTTCTCGCACCATGAGTCATTCCTCCTCCACCCCCACCCTTCAGCGGGGCCTGAGCAACCGCCACATCCAGCTCATCGCACTGGGTGGCGCCATCGGCACCGGTCTCTTTCTGGGCGTCGCGCAGACCATCCAGCTGGCCGGCCCGGCCATCCTGCTGGGCTATTTGGCCGCCGGCATCATCGCGTTCTTCATCATGCGCCAGTTGGGCGAGATGGTGGTCGAGGAGCCGGTGGCCGGCTCGTTCAGCCATTTCGCGCACCGCTACTGGGGGCAGCCCGCTGGCTTTGTGTCTGGCTGGAACTACTGGGTGCTCTATGTGCTCGTCAGCATGGCCGAGCTCACGGCGGTCGGCATCTATGTGCAGTACTGGTTTCCCGGTGTGCCCACCTGGGCCTCGGCACTGGCCTTCTTCGTACTGATCAACGCGATCAACTTCCTGCACGTCAAGCTGTTCGGCGAGATGGAGTTCTGGTTCGCCATCATCAAGGTGCTGGCCATCCTCGGCATGATCGGGTTCGGCGTGTACCTCATGGTGAGCGGCCAGGCCGGCCCGGAGGCCGGGCTCAGCAACCTGTGGGCACACGGTGGCTTTATGCCCCATGGCGTGAGCGGTGTGGTCATGGCCATGGCCGTCATCATGTTCTCGTTCGGCGGGCTCGAGCTGGTGGGCATCACGGCGGCCGAAGCCGAAGACCCGCAGCGAACGATCCCCAAGGCCACCAACCAGGTGATCTACCGCATCCTGATCTTCTATGTCGGCGCACTGGCCGTGCTGCTGTCGCTGTATCCGTGGAACAAGGTGCAGGAGGGCGGCAGCCCCTTCGTCATGATCTTCCAGGCGCTGGACAGCCAGCTGGTCGCCACCGTGCTGAACGTGGTGGTGCTGACCGCGGCCCTGTCGGTCTACAACAGCTGCGTGTACTGCAACAGCCGCATGCTGTTGGGGCTGGCCGAACAAGGCGATGCGCCCTCCGTGCTGGCCCGCGTCAACCGCCGCGGCATCCCGGCGCCGGCCCTGCTCGTCTCGGCCACGGCCACTGGCTTGTGCGTGGTGATCAACTACCTGATGCCCGGCAAGGCCTTCGGGCTGCTGATGGCGCTCGTTGTGGCCGCCCTCATCATCAACTGGGCCATGATCTCGATCACGCACCTGATCTTCCGCAAGGCCATGATCCGCCAGGGCGTGACGCTGCGTTACCCGAGTTGGGCCTACCCGGTCAGCAACTACGTCTGCCTGGCCTTCATGGCCGGCATCCTGGCCGTCATGTGGGCCACCCCGGACATGCGCCTGTCGGTGATGCTCGTGCCCGTGTGGCTGGCCCTGCTGGGCATCGGCTACGTTCTGCGGCAGCGCAAGGGCTGATGCCATGGGGCACGCTGCCATCGACGACCTGGACCGCCGGCTGCTGGCCCTGCTGCGCGAGGACGGCCGGCTCACGAACCAGGAACTGGCCGAACTCGTGGGGCTTTCGCCATCGCAGTGTTC
>JAJUHM010000013.1 GCA_029279925.1 Aquabacterium olei | reverse complement strand
CGGCGCGGCCATGGCCGAAGCCATGGGGGCCGACACCACGCGCGCCAAGCTTTCGGTGTTCGTCATGGCTGCCCTGATGGCCAGCCTCTCGGGGTGGCTGTATGCGCACCTCCAGCGCTCGGTCAACGCCACACCGTTCGGCCTGCACATGGGCATCGAGTACCTGTTCATGGCCGTGGTCGGCGGCATCGGTCATCTGTGGGGTGCCCTGGTGGGCGCCGGCGTGATGGCGGTGCTGAAGTCGGTGCTGCAGGACTGGATCCCGAAGCTCACCGGAGGATCAGGCCATTACGAAGTCATCGTGTTCGGCGCCCTGATCGTGCTGTTGCTGCAGCGCGCAGCGCATGGCTTGTGGCCGTATGTGCGTGACAAGGCGGCCCGCTGGCTGCCTGTGAAGCAGGTGGCCGTGGCCCCCGCCACGCCCCCGGCCGGGTTCGACCAATTGCCCCGCCGCACGCGTCCCGAGCGCGGGCAGGTCGTCCTTGATGTGCGCGCAGCCAAGAAGCAGTTTGGTGGCCTGGTGGCCGTCAACGAGGTCAGCTTCCAGGTGCACGCGGGCGAGATCGTCGGTCTGATCGGCCCGAACGGCGCCGGCAAGTCCACCATGTTCAACCTGATCAGCGGCGTGCTGCCGCTCAGCAGTGGCGAGGTGCACTTCAAGGGTCAACGCATCGATGGCGCACAGTCCCGCCGCATCGTGTCGCTGGGCATCGGCCGCACCTTCCAGCACGTCAAGCTCCTGCCGCAGATGACCGTGCTCGAAAACGTGGCGCTGGGCGCCCACCTGCGCGGACAGGCTGGCCTGGGCCAGGCCGTCATGCAGATGAGTCGGGCCGAAGAAGACCGCCTGCTGTACCTCGCCGCCGAGCAGATCCGCCGGGTGGGCCTGGGTGACCTGATGTACGAACAGGCCGGCAACCTCGCCCTGGGCCAGCAGCGCATCCTCGAGATCGCCCGTGCGCTGTGCACCGACCCTGACCTGCTGCTGCTGGACGAACCCGCCGCCGGCCTGCGCCTGAAGGAAAAGGAACAGCTCGCTCGGCTACTGAGCCAGCTCCGCGCCGAAGGCATGGCCGTTCTGATTGTGGAACACGACATGGACTTTGTGATGGAACTCACCGACCGACTGGTGGTGATGGAATTCGGCACCCGCATCGCCGAAGGGGTGCCCAAGGAAGTGCAACAGCACCCCGCCGTTCTGGCGGCCTACCTGGGCGGTCTGGAAATCGGCGGTGTCGTGATGGGGGCCCCCGCATGAGCGCCGAACTGATTCTGCAGACCCGCGGCCTCAGCGTCCGCTACGGTCAGATCCGCGCCCTTGAATCGGCCCACATCACGGTGCGATCCGGCGAGATCGTCTCGGTGATCGGTGCCAACGGGGCAGGGAAGTCCACCCTGCTGGGCGCCATCATGGGGTCGCTGCCCCCGGCCGGCGTCGCCACCGGAGAGGTGCTGTACCGCGGCCAGACGCTGGGCGTCACACCGCCCGAACACCGCATCAGCGAAGGCCTGGCCCTCGTTCCGGAAAAGCGCGAGCTCTTCGCGTCGATGACGATTGAAGAAAACCTGATGCTGGGGGGCTACGTCCGCCGGCATGAGGGGCGGTCGGCATTGCGCCAGAGCATGGAAGAGATCTACGAGATCTTCCCGCGCCTGCAGGAGCGCCGCAAGCAGGCGGCCGGCACCATGTCCGGTGGCGAGCGGCAGATGCTCGTGCTGGGCCGCGCGCTGATGAGCAAGCCGCGCCTGTTGATGCTGGACGAGCCCTCGCTGGGCCTGGCCCCCCTCGTCATGAACGAGGTGTTCAAGGTGATTGCGCGCCTGCGCGACACCGGGGTGGCCACCTTGCTGATCGAACAGAACTCGCGTGCTGCCCTGCAGGTTTCAGACCGTGCCTACGTGCTGGAACTCGGGCAGACGACCGTTGAAGGCACCGCCGCGGAAGTGGCCGCCAACCCGCGCGTGATCGAGGCCTACCTGGGCCATCGTCACTGAGCCGATGCCCCGCCGGGGGCATCAACCCGATGGCCTGTCTTCGGGCGGGCTGTCACGTCCTTTTCAACCAGAACGATTGGAGTAGACAATGAAGAAATCCACCGTGTGCATGGCCGCCCTGCTGGCCTGCGTGGGCGCCGCACAGGCTCAATCGGTGACCCTGTACGGCCTGCTGGACGCCAGCGTGGGCGTGGTGCGCAACCCGACGGCCAGCGCCAACCAGGTGACCGTCGTCAACGACAGCGCCCAGTCCTCGTCCGTGTGGGGCATGCGCGGCACGGAAGACCTCGGCGGTGGCCTGAAGGCCGGCTTCAACCTGCAGAGCGACCTGCGCACCGACACGGGCGCTGGCAACCTCTACATGTTCCGCCGTGAAGCGCACGTGAACCTGACGAGCGCCGAGTTCGGCGAAGTGCGCCTGGGCCGCACCATGTCGCCCGCCATTGCCAACGCCCAGGGCGGCGTGGTGATCCCGAGCAACTCCATCGGCGTGGTCACGGCCGCGGCCGTCGGCGTCTCGCCCGACTTCTTCACCAAGAACGCCGTCACCTGGTACTCGCCGCGCGTCTCCGGCGTGCAGGCCGTCGTGCAGTACGGCTTCGGCGAGCAGGCGGCAGGCAGCAGCCGCGCCCGCAAGGTGGCCGCATCGCTGGTGTACCAGGACAGCAACCTGCGCGTGGGCGTGGCCGGTCAGAACGTGAAGGACCGCAACGGCAACACGGCCCGCACCTGGTACAACGCCAACGCCATGTACACGCTGGACGCCTTCAAGTTCGGCGTGGGCTGGTACCGCATCGAGCGCGGCAACAACGCCCTGCCTTCGGTGACGGAAACCGCCGCGTCGACCCCGGATCAGGTCGCCGACTTCGACACCGGCATGACCATCCGCTCCAGCCACGGCTACAACCTGAGCGTGGGCTACCAGGTCACGCCCCAGGACATCGTGGCGGCCACGTACGTCTACAACAACCAGGATGCCGCCCTGCTGAACATCCAGGGGCGCTACAGCCTGTCGAAGCGCACCACCGCCTATCTGATGTTCGGCCGTGCCTTCAACGAGAACAACAACGGGACCGGCGCCGATGCCGTCCGCTTCAGCCCTTACTTCCAGGGCGCAACGGGTGCGGCTGGTGTTCACCAGTCGGTGCTGGCAGCAGGCATGATCCACACGTTCTGATCGCCAGCACTTCAGGAGGGCGGAGGTGGATGGGACCTCCGGCCCTGCTGACACACAGTGAGAAAGCCGCGCAAGCGGCTTTTTTCGTTTCTGCGGGCATCAGGCGGAGTCGGAAGCGGTATCGGGCCTGTCCAGGCGACGGCTGGCCTGGGTCCGCCCGCCATAGCCCCAGTGCGCAGCTGGAAGGTTCTGCACCACGATGTACAGCGGGGCGGCAGGCGCCTGCCCCAGCGCGTCTTCCAGCAGGCGATGCGCGGCGGCCAGAAAGCGGCCTTGCTGGGCCTCGGTGTTCGTCCCGTCCGTGATCGCCACATTCAAGCTGGCGCACCAATCGGTGTCCGCCAAAGGCTGGCCATCCACGGTCCATGCAGACCGGTCCGGGCTTTCACGCACGTGCACCACCGTGAGCTGGCGGACTTTGCCCAGCTCCGAGGCCATCAGGTCGGTCAGGCCTTGTTGTATCAAGCGCCGGCGCGCAGGGGTCAAGGGTGCACAGGTGATGTCGAGTGTGAGAAGGGGCATGACAAGCTCGTTCGAGAGTGAAGAGGCCTTCATGCTGTTGGCAACCCAGGGAAAGAACAATATGCTGGCCATTCCCCAATCTGTTTCCTGAATAGAAACAATGGACGACTCCTTCCTGCACCAGAGCCAGCGCATGGCCGACCTGCTGGTGTTCGCAAAAGTGGTGGAGACAGGCGGCTTCACCGCGGCGGCCGCGGCATTGGGCCTGGGCAAATCGGCCGTCACGAAGCAGATCCAGCGGCTGGAGCGCGGGCTGGCCGTCACGCTGCTGCATCGCACCACGCGCCGCATGACGGTGACCGAGGCTGGCCGGCTCCTGTATGAACACGCCAACAGCATGGTGCGCGTGGCCGAAGACGCGGCCGCATCGCTCTCGTCACTCACGAGCCGGCCCGCAGGACGTTTGAAGATGACGGCCTCGGTGGCCTATGGCAAGCACATGCTGGCGCCGCTGTTGCCCGCCTTTCATCGCCAGCATCCCGATGTGCAGGTCGAGTTGCTGTTGCTGAACCGGCATGTGGACCTGTGGGAAGAGGGGCTTGATCTGGCCATCCGCCTGACCGACGACCCTCCGGCATCGCTGGCAGGGCGGCCGCTGCACACGTTCGATTTCGTCCTGTGTGCGTCGCCCCGCTTCTTGCGAGGCAAGCGGATCTCGCACCCCGATCAGCTGCGGGATCTCCCCTGCCTGCCGTTCGGCATCAGCCAGCCCGGACAGCCGACGACCTGGCGGTTCGACCGGGATGGCCAGGCCTGCGCTGTTCCGGTGACGGGCCCGGTCGTGGTCAACAGCAGCGATGTCGTGCGTGACCTGCTGCTGGCAGACATGGGCATCGGGCTGCTGCCCCGCTTTGTGGTGGCCGATGACCTGGCGACCGGACGCCTTCGGCCGGCTCTGACACGGTGGACACCCCAAGGGCCGTTTGGCAGCACGGCCTGGGCCTTGTGGCAACCGCAGCGAGGGATGACGCCCAAGCTCAGGGCGATGGTGGATTTTCTGGCTAATCCTTGTCTGCACCACCCTTGTGTTTCTTGTAGTGGTGCATGAAACGTCCAAACGCCTTGTCCTTGTTGCGTCGTTCGCTCAGCGACAGGTCATGGAACTCCGACTCCTTGCGCAACTTCAGGTAGTTCCGCAGGTGCTGTTCGGTGATGTCGTTCCGTTCAAGCGCTGCACGCACGGCGCAACCGGGCTCGCTGTCATGCGTGCAGTCGGAAAAGCGGCACTGCCCCGCCAGCGCAGCCACATCGGCAAACGTTTCTTCGATGCCAACGTCTGCGCCCAGCATGCCCAGTTCCCGCATGCCGGGCATGTCGATCAGCAGCGCGCCGTTCGCGAGCCGCATCAGGTGCCGCCGCGTGGTGGTGTGGCGCCCCTCTCCCGTGTGGCTCACTGCGCCGGTTTCCAGATCCCCGTCCCCCAGCAAGCGGTTGATCAGCGTCGTCTTGCCCACGCCCGACGAGCCCAGCAGGCAGTAGGTCTTGCCAGGGGCCATGAGTGCGCGAACCTGGTCCACGCCTTCGCCGGTCACGTTGCTCAGGCAAAACACCGGGGCGCCTACACCGACCAGCCGGATCTGCGCGATCAGGCGCTCAAGCGTTTCGGGGCTGACCAGGTCCGTTTTCGTCAGCAGCATCACCGGCTCGATTCGGCCATCGCGGGCCATCACCAGATAACGCTCGATTCGGGGAATGTTGAAGTCGAAATGGCACGACTGCACGATCAGCGCCACGTCGATGTTCGCGGCGATCATCTGGAATTCGACGTCCCGCCCCGCAGCCTTGCGCCGCAGGAAAGAACGCCGAGGCAGCACGCAGTGGATGCTCGCCTGGGTGCCAGCGTCGCGGTAGCGGACGCCCACCCAGTCGCCCACGCACGGCAGGTCGACCGCGGTCGACCGCGGTGACCCTGGCGGCGGACAGGTCGAGCGCCACCAGGTCGTTGACGTGGCCCTCCAGCCCGGGATCCAAACCCAATTCAGTCAGTCCCATGGTCGGAGTATTGCAGAAGAGTTTGGGCAGTGGGTAGCTTGGGGTGCGGACGTGACTGGGGGGAGTTTCGGGGCGTTTGCTTGGGCCGCAGAGCAGTCCTCAATCGCTCAATGACTGCTTAAGGCTGGCAGCGGTCGGATCAGCGTGCGTACGTCTGTAGGCACCCACCGGCAGCTCCCGCTGCACAACCGCCCCACAAATCTTTCACCCCCCACTCAGGCCTATCGCCCCTGGCTCCGCCCCCTTCAACGCCCCGCCTGCCCCATCACCAACGCCGGCAACCCCGTCGACAGCGCCGGCCACAGGGCAATGATCACCGTGCCGACGAAGATGGCCAGCATGGCGGGCAGCACCGACCGCGCCACGTAGCGGATGGGCTTGCCGAACATGGCTGACGCGAAGTAGATGTTCATGCCGGCCGGAGGGCAGAGGAAGCCTGCTTCCATCGCGGCCAGGAAGATGATGCCGAAGTGCAGCGGGTCCAGTCCGTAACTCAGCGCCAGCGGCAGCAGCAGCGGCACCAGCACCGCGATGGCGGCAAAGATCTCCATCAACGCGGCGGCAACGAACAGGAAGGCGCACAGCATCAGCAGGAAGAGGTGCTTGTCGGGAATGGCCGTCTGGACCCAGGTCACGGCCTGATCGGGAATGCCGGCGTCGACCATGAAGTTGGTGAGTGCCAGGGCCATGCCGAGGATCAGCATCACACCGCCAATGACCTGGGCGCACTCGGCGAGGCAGTGTCCGAGTTGACGCCAGCCCAGTTCTCGGTGCACCAGTCCCTGGGTGAGCACGGCGTAAGCGGCGGTCAGAGCCGCGCTCTCGGTGGGGGTGGCCAGCCCGCTGACCATCGCGCCAATGGCCACGAGCGGCGCGGCCAGCTCCCACCGGGCTGCCCACGCTGCCGCTGCGGCCTTGCGCGCGCTGGGCCTGGCTGGCGGCGCGGCGTTCGCGCCTGCCGCATCCACGCGCAGAAAGCCCCCCACCAGCAGCAGGCACCCCACCATCACCGCGGCTGGCACCAGTCCGGCCAGGAACATGGCCTCGATGGGCACCCGCGCGATCACCGCATACATGATCAACGGGACGGAGGGAGCCAACAACACGCCCAGTGCACTGGCACTGGTCACCATGCCGATGCCCCGCTGTTCCGGGTAGCCGGACTGACGCAGCAAAGGCAGGAGCAGGCCACCCAACGCCAGGATGGTGACGCCGCTGCCGCCCGTGAAGGCGGTGAAGGCCGAGCACAGCAGCGCCGCAGCAAGCACCGTTCCGCGCGGGCCCCCACCAAACAGCTGGACGAACAGGTTCCCCAGGCGACCGGCAGCGCCGGTGCGAGCGAACACCAGCCCCGCCAGCGTGAACAAGGGCAAGGCGGGGAGGGAAGGGTTCACCGTGATCTGGTAGTGCGACAGGGCAACGGAGGCGAGGGGCAGCCCATCGTTCCAGAACAAGGCAAGCGCCAGCCCGCCCAGCACCGCGAACACTGGCGCGCCCGCGAGCAACAGGGCCAGCAAGGCCAGGAGCGCCGGGGTCAGCGGCAGGGTGTGCGAAGCCCATGCGGCTGCAGCGGCGGCACCCGCAGACGGCAGCAACAGGGCGGCCCCGATGCGCGCAGCCGGGCTCTGCGCCGACGAGGCACCCAGGCGCAGACCGAGCACCGCAAAGCCCAGTGGCAGGCTCAACTGCACCCACCATGTCGGCACGCCATAAGCCAGCATCTGGCCGCCATGGCGTTCGGCATCCACCAGTTGCCAGCCTGCCAAGGCCAACATGCCGCAGACGAGGGCCGATCCGCCTTTGGTAAAGCTGCGCATGGCAGCCTGCGTGGCTGCGCCACCCAGGTGATCCAGGTTGCTGCCCAGGCTGCTGAGGTGGCCTCGGCGCTCGGCGGCGATGGCACCGAACATGGCGAGGACGAGGCCCAGATGCTGAACCACCACCGGCGCGTTGTCCACACCCCGGCCCATCATGGGCCGCAATGCCATTTCGACAAGGGGCAAGACCATCATGAGGAACAGCGCGAGGACGGCCGGCCCGTTGTCCAGGCGCGTCAGCAATGCAAGCTTCATGCTGCCCATCGGGGCAGGCTGGATGACCGCGCTCATTGGCCCCGCGCGGCGCGATACGCCTTCAAGTGGAAGAACACCTCGTCAAAGGTCTCGGCAGGCACCATCGTGCCGCGGATGCGCGGGTAGAGCTTCTCGGCCAGCGTCGTCCATTCGCGCATCTGCTCGGCATTCGGTGTGTTCACCGTCAGCCCGCGTTTCTTCATCGCGGCCACGGCTTCGTCGACCTCCTGCCGGGCCTTCGCGCGCATCTGCTGGCCGGCCTTGTCGCCCGCGGTGCGAAGCGCCTGCTGTGCCGCAGGGGACATGCCATCCCAGGCCGTCTTGCTGACCACAACGGCACCGACGATCGGGGCCCAGTTGATGTCGAGCATGTTCGTGGCCGTGCCGTAGATCTGGCTGGCCAGCGCAAAGTAGGGCGTCGCCGGAATGACGTTGATCATGCCGGTCTGCAACGAGGGCAGCACGTCGGCGGTCTCCAGTGGCACCGGGGTGTAGCCCAGACTTTTCATGATGGCCTGCTGCTCGGGCTCGGAGCCCCAGGCGAAGAACTTCATCCGCTTGAAGTCGTCTGGCCGGAAAGCAGCCTCCTTGGAGAAGAAGCGCACCCAGCCGGCATCGCCCCAACCCAGCACGACAAAGCCGCGCTCCAGAAAGCGCTTTTCCATCGCGGGGCGCATCTTCTCCCGCACATGGTCCACCTCGTCCCAGCTGCGAAACAGCAGGGGCAGGTTCTGCAATGCGGCGATGCTGGGCTCGATCTCGCGCAGCCCCACCACCGACATCAGTGCGCCCTGCAGCTGGCCGATGCGCATGCGCCTGGCCAGCTCGGCTTCACCACCCTGGCTGCCGTCGGTGAACACGACGAAGCGCGCGTTGCCGCCTTGCGCGGTGCGCCAGGCCTCCCCCATCTCCATCAGCTTCTGGTGGTACAGCGAGTTCTTTGGAACGACGGTGCCCATGCGCAGCTGGACGGTCTGGGCCGAAGCCAGCGTGCTGAGGCTCAGGGCCAGGCCGAGCAGCAGGCTCACGCCGAAGCGGCAGCGCGCCAGGCGCTGAAAAGGGGTGTGGCTGATCATGGGGTGAAGCGTGCGGGCGGTCTCAGGTCTCAGAATCGGTCGTCGGCGGTGTCGAGCAGCCATTGGGCGCGCTCGCGCATCAACTGGTTGTCCAGCCCCGTTCGTCCGGCGCTGGCCTCCACGGCGCGGTGCAGCAGGCGCTCGAACTGATGCCGGTCTTCTCCGGCCAGGGCCTCGGCTCGCGCCACGTAGACACCGGCGTTCTGCCCGGCGCCAAACGCTTCGGCCTGGTCAAAGAACCGCGCAGCGGCCCTCCGGTCACCGCCGGGTCGGGACGCTTCGAATGTGCCCATCAGGCTGGCAAGCGCGCCCTGGCCCCAGCCGGGATCGCGCTCCCACGCCAGGCGGGCCAGGCGCATGGCCAGCGGCAGATCGGCCACGACATCGGGCTGATCCTTGGACAAGGCGATGTGGCCGCCCCAAGATGCAGCGGCCCAGTAGGCCAGCCCCACCAGGTCAGCGTCGAGGTGTGGCAGGCTGCCCTGCGTCAGGCCATCGGAGAAGCCGGGCTGTCGCTGTTCCAGCGCGGCCATGGCGTGGCGGTGGGCACGCCAGTAAAGCCTTGCCGCGCGCTGACGCAGGCGCTGCGCCGCTCTGGCGTCCTGCATCTCCATGCGCTCGGCCTCGAAGGCGACGAAGGCAAACGCATACTGCGTGAAGCCGCTCGCCACGGCCTCGCTCAGCGCCACATGGCCCGGCGTCTCGCGCAGGACGGACTCCGACAGCTTGAGGTAGAACGCACTCGCTTCCCGGGCCAGCACCAGGTCATCTTCGGCGGTCTGCCCTTGGACGGCCAGCGCGTCGGCCGCCTGCTTGACCAGAAGATGGCGCGGTGAGCAGGCGCTCAGCAGCGCCGCGAGGCAGAACAGGGAAAGGGCACGCCACACGGCTAGGAGGCCTCTACTTCGTCGATGACGACGGGCGAGCGTAGGCGCGCTTGATGAAACTGCGGTGACAAGTACGAAAAGCGGACTTGAACAAAAAAGCGGCTGACACCCGAAGGCATCAGCCGCAAGTCCTCACCACTTGCCCCGCGGGGCGCCGTCGGTCACTCAGTTCAACTGAATGACGTCACTCCCACGCCGACCGCCGAACAGCACCTCCACCTCGTGGGCGCGATGCTGCAGCACGGCCCGCTGGTTGATGTAGCCCTTGTCGGTGATCTCGCCGGCATCCAGGCTGGGCGGTTCGTCCAGCACCAGCGCACGGGTCGGGCTTTGTGACGACCCGCCGCCTTGCCCCTTCAAGGCCGCCAGGCCCTGCCGGATGTGCGCGTGCAGCGCTTCGGGTGCCAGCGTCTTGCCCGCCGGGTTCGGAAACACCAGCAGCCCCACCTCGTCGCGGTCATGGCCCGCCACCACCACGTCCTGCACATACGGCGCCAGTGCGCTCACGGCCCGCACGCGCAGTGTGCCCACCGACACCCAGGTCCCGGTGGTCAGCTTGAAGTCTTCGGCCACGCGGCCATCGAACAGGATGCCTTCTTCCGGCTTGTCCGGGTTGCACAGCAGGCCAGCATCACCGATGCAGTAGTAGCCGTCGGCATCGAAGGCCTGCGCGGTCAGATCGGGGCGGCCCTTGTAGCCGGGGAAGACCTGCGGCCCCTTCACCCGCATCTCCAGCTTTTCGCCATTCGGGATGAACTTGATGCTGGTGCCAGGCACGGGCAGGCCGATGCAGCCGGGCTTGTCGAGCCGCCAGTGCACATTGGTCAGCAGCGGCGAGGTCTCGGTGGCGCCCCACGCCGAGCTGAACCACACGGCGTCGCCGTGCACCTTGCGCGCGCAGGTCTCGAGGCGATCCCACAGCGACTGGGGCAGGGCGGCGGCCGCATAGAACACACCGCGCAGGCGGCCGAAGAAGTCACGCGAGAAGCCTTCGTCTTCTTCCAGGAAGGACACCAGGGCGTCGAAGCCCTTGGGCACGTTGAAGTAAAGCGTCGGCTGCACCTCACGCAGGTTGCGCACCGACTTCTCCATCAGGCCGGGCACCGGACGCCCTTCGTCCAGATAGAGGCTGCCACCGTTGCTCAGCACCATGTTGAAGTTGTGGTTGGTGCCGAAGGTGTGGCTCCAGGGCAGCCACGAAACCACGATGGGCTTTTCCTCTGCCAGGAAGGGCCAGGTCTGGCGAATCTGGGTCTGGTTGGCGCACAGCATGCGGTGGGTGTTGACCACCACCTTGGGCTTGCCGGTCGAGCCCGACGTCAACAGGTACTTGGCATGCGTGTCCGGCGTGATGCGGGCAAAGGCCTCCATGACGGCGGGCGTCTCTTCCACGCGCAGCATGTCCACGAAGTGGCCGGCGCCGGGCACGGCAAACGCGTTGTGGCCCAGCACGACGGGGCAGGGCTGGCCGGCCGCGTTGATGGCCGCACCGTAGGTCGAACCATCGGATGCGTAGATCAGGCCCGGGCCCAGTTCGTCCAGGATGGCCGAGATCTTCTTGAAGTCCTTGGCCAGGCGCGCGTAGGCACTGGACACGGTCACGAAGGGCCGGCCGATGTGCATGGTGGCCAGCATCAGGATGGCCTGCTCGAGGCTGTTGTCCGACAGGCATGCCACCGGCTGATCGGGGCGGATGTCCATGTCGAGCAGCGCCTGTGCCACGGCACCCACCTTGCGGCGCACGTCGGCATAGGTCAGCTTCACCCATTCGCCTCCGGCATCGCGCTCGGCCAGGAACAGGGCGTTGGGCGTGATGCGGGCCCAGTGCTCGAGCCAGTCGCCGACGCAGCGGGTCACGTCCTGCAGGGGCTCGGCGGCATGCAGGATGAAGCCGCCGCCCGGCAGCTGCTCGCGGATCACCCGCCGCGGTGCGAGCATCGAGGGGTTGTCAAAGAAGCTCGTTCTTGTCATGTCTCTTGTCTCCTGAGGGACGCCTGGAAGGGGCAGGCGGATGTGTGGGCCGCATCAGCGGGGCAGGAAGGCGTCGCTGAAGAAGCGGTGCTCGGGAAGACCGCGGTCACGGCAGAAGCTCTGTCGGGCCGCATCGATCATCAGCGGGTTCCCGCAGGCATAGACCTCATGCACATCAAGGCGTGGATGGTCGTCGAGCACGGCCTGATGGACCAATCCGGTTCTTCCCTGCCAACCGTTGTCCGGTTCGGACAAGACGGGGACAAAACGGATACCGGGGTGGGCCGCTTCCCAGGCTTCCGCGCTGGACACGGCGTACAGGTCCTGCAGGCGGCGACCGCCCCAGTACAGGGTGGCGCCACGCCGGCGGATCTCGTCGCCATGCGTCTTCAACATCGACGCGATCGGCGCGTAGCCGGTGCCAGAGGCCAGCAGGATGATGGGCGCATCACCCGGGCGCAGGCCGAAGGAGCCGAAGGGCCCTTCCACGCGCAGCAGATCGCGGGGCTTCAGACGCGTGTACGCATGCTCCGAGAAGCGGCCGCCCGGGATGTGGCGCACGTGCAGCTCGATCAGGCCTTCGTCGTCGGGGGCATTGGCCATCGAGTAGCTGCGGCGCGCGCCATCGCGCAGCAGGATGTCGATGTACTGCCCTGCCTGAAAGCGGAAGCCCGCGGCAGGCGGCACCTGCAACGCAAGCACGGCCACATCGGCGCTGGGCCGCTCGACGGCCACCACACGGGCGCCGGCGGTCACGGTGCGCTGGCCGGGCTCGGCGCCCATCTGCGGCGCATCCAGCGTGAGGTCGCTGCGCGGGCGGCTCTGGCAGGTCAGGCACGAGCCGGCGGGGGGCACGAACGCCTCGGCCGGAGGCGGCGACACAGCTTCGAGCGATCCGGCCACCAGGGGCAGGGCACACAGACCGCAGGTGCCGGCACGGCAGCTGTGGGGCAACAGGTAGCCAGCTGCCAAAGCGGCCTCCAGCACCGTCTGCCCTTCCTCACAGCGGAAGCGGCCTCCTGCGGGTTGCAGGATGACTTCGTGGCTGATCGACATGGCGTCAGCCCGCTTCGCTCATGGTCGGCATGGCGTGCATGCGCTCGTGCTCGAGCTGCTTGAGCAGGTCCAGCGCCACGTCGACGATCATGTCCTCCTGGCCCCCCACCATGCGGCGGCGACCCAGCTCGACCAGGATGTCGACGGTCTTCAGGCCGTACTTCTTGGCGGCCACTTCCGAGTGGCGCAGGAAGCTGGAGTACACACCGGCGTAGCCCAGGGCCAGGGTTTCGCGGTCCACGCGCACCGGGCGGTCCTGCAGCGGGCGCACGATGTCGTCGGCCGCGTCCATCAGCTTGTAGAGGTCGGTGCCGTGGTTCCAGCCCAGGCGGGCCGCCGCGGCAATGAAGACCTCGAGCGGGGCGTTGCCCGCGCCCGCGCCCATGCCGGCCAGGCTGGCGTCGATGCGGTCGCAGCCTTCTTCCACGGCGACGATGGAGTTCGCCACGCCCAGGCTCAGGTTGTGATGCGCGTGGATGCCCGTCTGGGTCTCGGGCTTGAGGATGTCCTTGAAGGCGCGGAAGCGATCGCGCACGTCGTTCATGCTCAGCGCGCCGCCCGAGTCGACGACGTAGCAGCACGTGGCGCCGTAGCTTTCCATCAGCTTGGCCTGCTGGGAGAGGCCCTGCGGCGTCTGCATGTGGCTCATCATCAGGAAGCCCACCGCCTCCATGCCGAGGTGCCGCGCGTACTCGATGTGCTGACGCGACACGTCGGCCTCGGTGCAATGCGTGGCCACGCGCACGATGCGGGCACCGGCGTCGTAGGCGGCTTTCAGGTCGTGCACGGTGCCGATGCCGGGCAGCAGCAGCGTGGCGATCTTGGCGTGCTTGACCACGCTGGCCACGGCCTCGATCCACTCCAGGTCGGTGTGGGCGCCGAAGCCGTAGTTGAAGCTCGATCCCTGCAGGCCGTCGCCGTGCGCGACCTCGATCGAGTCGACCTTGGCGTCGTCCAGGGCCTTGGCGATCTGCCGCGCCTGCTCGACGCTGTACTGGTGGCGGATGGCATGGCTGCCATCGCGCAGCGTCACGTCAGAGATGTAGAGCTTCTTGGAGGGAGTGCTGGAAGGGGTGCTCATGTCGGCTCCTTGTTCGGATCAGGCGTTCTGCAGACGCGACAGCAGGCGTTCGGCCATCTTCTCGGCCGTGACCTTGGCGGCGCTGGTCATGATGTCCAGGTTGCCGGCATAGGCAGGCAGGTAGTGGGCAGCGCCTTCCACCTCCAGGAACACCGAGGTCTTGAGGCCATGCATGCGCGGGCCGACGCCGGGGATGTTCAGCGGCGTGGCGGGATCGATGCGGTCGAACTGCACCTTCTGCTTGAGGCGGTAGCCCGGTACGTACTGGTTGACCTGGGCCACCATGGCTTCCACCGATGCGGCAACCGCGTCTTCATCGGCCATCTCGCTCAGCGTGTAGACCGTGTCGCGCATGATCAGCGGCGGCTCGGCGGGGTTGAGGATGATGATGGCCTTGCCCTTGGTGGCGCCGCCGATCACCTCGATGGCCTTCGACGTGGTCTCGGTGAACTCGTCGATGTTGGCGCGTGTGCCCGGGCCTGCGCTCTTGCTCGAGATCGACGCGATGATCTCGCCGTAGTGCACCTTGGCCACGCGGTTCACGGCGGCCACCATCGGGATGGTGGCCTGACCGCCGCAGGTCACCATGTTGACGTTGACGGCGTCGAGGTGCTCGTCGCCATTGACGACGGGCACGCAGTACGGGCCGATGGCCGCCGGCGTCAGGTCGATGCAGCGGATGCCGGGCTTGAGGCTGCGCAGGAAGGCATCGTTGCGCACATGCGCGCTGGCCGACGTGGCGTCGAACACGATGTCGATGTCGTTGAAGACAGGCAGGCGGGTCAGGCCTTCCACGCCTTCATGGGTGGTGGCCACGCCCATGCGGGCGGCCCGTGCCAGCCCGTCGGAAGCGGGATCGATGCCGACCACGGCCCCCATCTCGATGTGTTGGCCATGGCGCAGGATCTTGATCATCAGATCGGTGCCGATGTTGCCGCTGCCGATGATGGCAACTTTCAGTTTCTGGGTCACGATGGGTCCTCGTCAGTGTGGGGCGGTCGGCGCGGACACGCCGGGGGCTGGCCTGCCTTGCAAGCCATCAAGAAAAAGGAAAATCAGGCCGGCGTCAGATCCGCATCACGTCGCCTGGCAACGCAGTCGGCCCAGGGGGCCCAGGTCCAGGGCGATCTCGTCGCCAGCCTCAAAGGTGAACATGGGGCCCAGTGCCCCGGACAGAATCAGGTCGCCGGCCTTGAGCGGCTGCTGCAGCGCGGCCATCGTGCGGGCCAGCCAGAAAGCCGCCTTCAGGGGATGGCCCAGGCAGGCTGCACCCGAGCCCACCGACACCACCTCGCCATTGCGGCTCAGCCGCATGCCCAGGGTCAGCAGGTCCAGGTCGCTGACACGGCGCGGCTCGGTGCCCAGCACATACAGCCCGCACGACGCGTTGTCGGCCACGGTGTCCACCAGCGTGATCTTCCAGTCGGTGATGGCGCTGTCGACGATCTCGAGGGCGGGCAAGGCGTACTCCAGGCCCAGCAGGAACCGGCCCCAGGTCAGCTCGGGATCGTCCAGATCGCGGCCGACGACAAAGGCCACTTCGCCTTCGGCCTTCGGCTGGATCAGGCGCTGCATCGGGATGGCATCGCCGTCCGTCAGCTCCATGTCGGCGAACAGCACACCGTAGTCCGGGCGGTCCACGCCCAGCTGCTGCTGCACCGCCTTGGAGGTCAGGCCGATCTTCTTGCCCGAGATCTTGCGGCCCTGCGACAGGGCGTGGTGGGTGTTCACCTCGGCCACGGCATAAGCCTGCTCGAGGCCGGCAATGCCATGCGTCTCGGACACGCGGGCGATCGGAGCACGGCGCGCGCGCGCCTCACGAAGGGCTTCAGCGGCGGCCAGCACGGCCGGGGAAGGAGAGGAAAGCTGGGTCATGGGCGGGCAGCGTGTTGGACAGAAGAGGGGGTGTGGCGTGCGATGAGGGCGGGCAGGGTGCGGGCTTCTTCCTGCAGCACCTCGAAGTAGCCCTGGTGCAGTTCATCGACCACCGAAGCGACGGTGCCAACCTGCCGGATGCCGCCGACGCCGTGACCCGCAGACCAGACGTCCTTCCAGGCCTTCTTGCCGGCGCTGATGTCGCCGGAGAAATCGATGCGGCCTTCCGAGGCCGCGGCGCTCTTGGGGTCGATGCCGGCGGCTTCCAGCGTTTCCCGGAACCAGTTGGCGGCCACACCGGATACGGCCTTGCTGAGAACCAGGTCCTCAAGGCCCGCGCGCACAACCAGCGCGCGGTACGGGTCCTGCGCCAGGCTTTCCTGAGTGGCGATGAAACGGGTGCCTGCCACAGCGAAATCGGCGCCCAGCAGCTGCGCCACGCGGATGTCACGGCCGCTGGTGATGGCCCCGGCCAGGCCCAGCGGGCCCTGCCAGAACGAGCGCACTTCGGACACCAGCGCGAACGGGTTGAACTGCCCGGTGTGGCCGCCCGCGCCGTTGGCCACCAGAATCAGCACGTCGGCGCCGGCTTCCGCGGCCTTGCGGGCCATCGAAGGCGAGGCCACATCGGCCATCACGATGCCACCGTAGCCATGCACGGCGTCGAGCACGCGCTTGGGGCTGCCCAGCGCCGTCGACACCACCGGCGGGCGGTCGGCCTTGACCAGTTCCATCTCGCGATCGAAGCGGTCGTAGGTGCTGTGGACGATCATGTTCAGCGCCCATGGCGCACCGGGCGCACCGGCTTCGATGCCTTGCGTGGTCTGGCGCAGCCAGTCGTCCAGCATCTCGACGTTGCGGGCATTCGGCGCAGGAAAGGCACCCAGGATGCCGGCCTTGGCCGACGCGATCACCAGCTCGGGGCCGGACACCAGGAACATCGGTGCGGCCATGACGGGCAGCGTGCAGCGGTCCAGCAGCGTCATGAAACGCTGTTGCGCTTCCGTGAATGAGGGTCTGAGGGAGGAAGACATCGAGGGCTCCAGACGGCGTGAGGGGCGCCGGGTTCAGATGGGCTGTCTGCCAGGGTCAGGCGGGGCGGATCTCCCACCCGCCGTCGCTGTGGATGATGGTGGCCGTGGTGGCCCGCGAGTTGGCCCGCGAAGCCAGCAGCACGTAGTGCCCGGTGTGGTCCTCCGGCTGGGCGATCAGCTTGAGCGGCATGGCATTGGCCACCGACTCTTCGAAGCCCGGCAGCTCGGACAGACGCCGGTCTCCGCGACCGAGGCTTTCGGGGCCGCGCAGCGGGGTGACGGTGCCACCTGGCGCCACGCCATTGACCCGCACATCCGGCGCGAACTCGTAGGCCAGCTGCTTCACCAGCCCCACGCCGGCGTGCTTGGACGCCACATACAGCGGGCCGCCGCCACCGGCATAGAAGGCCGAATTGGACAGTGTGAAGATCATGCTGCCCTGGCTGGCCCGCAGGTGAGGCGCCGCGGCATAGGCCGCCAGCAGGTAGCCCTTCACGTTGACGCCGAAGATCTCGTCGAATGCCGATTCGATCTGCTCAGCCTTCAGCTTCTCCAGCTTCGCAAAGAAGTCCCACACACCGGCGTTGCCCACCAGTGTGTCGAGCTGGCCGAAGGCCTCGACGGTCTGCTCGACCGCCTTCTGGTTGTCGGCCAGCGAGCGCACGTCGCCCACGCTCACCACCACCTGGTCACCCAGTTCGGCCTTCAGCTCAGCGGCCTGCTCGTCGCTACGGACCAGCACGCCGATGCCTTTTGCGCCTTCAGCCAGAAAGCGCTTCACCACCGCCTTGCCGATGCCCGAGGCACCGCCGGTGACCAGCGCGACATGGTTGTTGAGCCACCCCATCGCAACCTCAGAAGAAGGTGTTGATGTTCTTGGCCATCAGCAGCGACTGCGTGATGATGACCTTGCGGCGGGCCAGACGCCACTGGCCTTCCACGCGGCGCACCACGTCCACGCGGCGGCCCATCAGCATGTCGTTGTCGCTTTCGCCGCGGCTGCGGTAGTTCACGAACACCGAGTGCACTTCGTACTCGTCGGCCTTCGGCGTCTCGAACACCTCGACGTTGCTGATCACGTGCACGTGGCGCGTGGGCGGGTCTTCGGCCCAGGCCGACGGCTGCTTGAAGCGGGCCACGCGGCGCGACAGGTCGAAGTGGTTGTCGTCGAAGTAGGCTCCGCGGCCCGGTTCCCAGGCGCCCAGCTTGTCGGCACGGCGGCGGTTCTCGATGGTCGGCATCCAGTAGTGGATGTCGTCGGTCAGCAGGGCCAGCCAGGATTCCCAGGCTTCGGCATCCAGCAGGCGGGCTTCCTCGAACAGAAAGAGCTCGATGTCGTCACGCAGTTCGCGTGCGGCGCGCGGGCCGCCGGGCAGGGCAAATTCATTGATCATCACACCGACTCCTTGGCCATCGGGTACACCAGATCACCATCCTTGACTTTGGGCACATCGCGACGCGGCACTTCAGACCAGTCCCGCGCCTGCATCAAGTCCATCCAGCGCCGGTAGAAGGCGCGGTGGTTCGCTTCGTTGACCTGGTTGCGGAACACGTTGCCGGGCAGGTCGGTGTCGGTCAGCTGAGAGCCCAGGCCCAGGCCCATGTACATGTCCTGCTGGCGCGTGACGAAGCCGGCGTTGGTGCGGGTCGAGAACTCGAAGTTCTCGCCGTCGTCCATCTCGAACACGCCCGAGGGCGAGAACGTCATCATCGTGCCCTTGCGCCAGCGGTCCTTGATCTCCTGCGGCGCGCTCTTGTTGACGATGGTCCAGGTGTGCAGCTCGATCTTGTGCGGGCCGCGGGGCTGCCAGACGCGGAAGGTGTTCTGCCCCGGCAGGAAGGACATGTTGGGGAACACGCTGGCCGACGAGATGGCGCCGATCATGCGGGAGCGGACCTCGCCCAGGCGCTTGGCCACCTGGGGCTGGATGCTGTAGAGGTACTTGCGGATTTCCTTGTCGCCCAGCGTGGCGGCATTGCCCACGATGTCGGTGTTGAACTCCCAGCCGTGGCCGTTGAAGTTCACGTGGTACGAATCCGGGTTCTTGTAGACCTCGGACACCGGGCCGCCCAGCATGGCGTGCGCGGCCGAGTCGTGCGTCCACAGCGCGTGGTAGATGTCGCCGATGAAGTTTTCGGTCGGCACCTTCCAGTTGCAGTTGATGACCGACTTGACGCTGCCGCCGATGAATTCGGTGCCCTGGCCGTCCATGTCCAGCATCACGTCCAGGTAGTAGCGGAAGTCGCCCAGGTACTCGTCGAGCGAGGGCGCGTTCGGGTCCATGTTCCCGAAGATCAGGCCCTTGTAGCTCGCGACCTGAGCCACCTCGTGCATGCCGTGGCGCGACTTGTCCATGCCCGAGGCGATGAACAGCTCCTGCCCGGCCATGCCACGCAGGGCGCCGTCGATGCCGAAGCTCCAGCCGTGGTAGTTGCAGATGAAGTTGCGGGTGTTGCCGCCGTCGGCGAACGTGAGCTTGTTGCCGCGGTGCGGGCAGGTGTTCAGAAAGGCCTTGACCGAGCCGTCCTTCTGGCGCACCACGATGACGTTGTCCTCGGCCATGTAGGTGGTGAGGTAGTCGCCGGGGTTGGGCAGCTGCGAGTCGTGCGCCAGGAACAGCCACGAACGGGCGAAGATCTTCTCCAGCTCCTGTTCGTAGATGGCGTGATCCCAGTAGAGCCGCCGCGACATCTTGCCGGTCTCGAAGTCGACCAGCTTGTCGAGCCCGGGCAGCGGGTCACTGGCGCGGGTGCGCTGCAGGGTGGGGGTGCAGTCACCGGTACAGGTGTGATCGGTCATGGCTTGCTTTCTCGTTGCTCAGATCGCCGAAGAAGCCTCTTCGGCCTCGCTCTCCAGGTCGACGTACACGTCCTCGGCGTCCTCGAAGACGCGGTAGGTGCGCAGGTCGACGGTGCAGGGGTGGCCCATGGCCTGGCCCGAGGGAATGTGGAAGGTGCCGTCGTGGACCGGGCAGGCGATCAGGTCGCCGTCCACGATCTCGCCTTCCGAAAGGGACGCGGTCGCATGGGTGCAGATGTCGTGGGTGGCGTAGAAGCGGCCTTCCACGTTGTAGACGGCCAGCGGGCAGCCGGACAGCTCGACGCGGGTGACTTCGCCCGGCTTCAGGGCCTCGCGCTTGAGAAGAAAGACTTTGGTCGTCATGCTTGACTCGTCAGGAAAGGGTTAGGCGGCCTTGAGTTCGACAAAGCCCAGGCCGGTGACCCACTCGGGTACCGCCGCGTAATCGATGACTTCGCCCTGGGCGCCGGGCATCGCGCCCATGGCGCAGGCCCAGTTGCGCAACTCCATCGCGCCGTTGCCGCCTTCGGCGAGGATGTGCTCGTCGCTCAGGCTGGTGAGCGCGTTCAGGTCGCCGCGCACGGCCATGTCGAGGATTCCGCGGTCGAACGTCTCGTTGACGCGGCCCATCTCGGCCGTGCCGACCCAGTGGCTGATGCCGCCGGAGCCGATCACGACCACGCGCTCGTTGCCCGGGAAGGCTTCGACCGCGGCCTTGATCTGGCCGCCCAGCTGCGCGGCCCGCGGCAGGCTCAGGTACGGATCGACGCCGGCAGCCAGGTAGACCGGCACGGTGGCAATGTCCAGGCCCTTGTCGCGTGCGGGCTGCACCATCAGCTGGTCCGGGATGGCCACGGCGTGGTCCACCGTGAAGGCGCGTGCCACGGCCCAGTCGAAGCCGGTGGCGCGGCCGTGCGTGGCGATGTGCGTGGCCAGGGCCTCGTTGGTCGGGTAGACGCGGCGGCGGAGACCGGGCAGGGCATCGATCGGGCCATCCACGTCGCCGGTACCGATCAGGTAGGCCGGCAGGCAGCTGGTGCCGAACAGCATGTAGTGGTCGGCGCCGATGATGACGGCCGCCGTGGCCTCCAGTGCCGCGATGCGTTCGGCGCACCGCTGGAAGGCACCCCACATCCGATCGCGGATCGACTGCGAGGGCGCCTCGGGCGCGACGAACATGACGGGATCATGCGGCACGAGGAAGCCGCCAACGATGCGTGACATGGTGATGAGGATGAAGAGGGCCTCAGAGGCCGGGGAAGGAGGGGCTCACTGCTTGAGCGAGGCGAAGTGCACTTGCTCGCTGTCCTGAACCGGGCGCAGGCGCTGCATGTAGCCACGCATGCCGCGCTCGGGAGACAGCTCCTGCCAGAAGCCCATCGTCAGCATCGGGTTGACGCCCGCATCCTGCAGGCCGCGGACATCGAAGTTCAGCAGCATCGCGCGCTCGGCATCCGACAAGGCGAAGCGTTCCAGGAACTTGGCCGGGTCTTCGCGAAAGCGCTGCTTGGCACTGCGGTCCACGCTGAGTTGATGCAGGGCCCGTTCCAACACGTGACGACTCATGGTGGCTCCTCAGCGGCAGAACTGGCGCACCAGGGCGACGAAGGCCTCGCGGCGCTCGGTCTGCACCCAGTGGCCGCAGTGGCCGAACATGTGGAACTCGGCGTTCGGAATCGACTGGGCCAGCAGCAGGCCGCATTGCACCGGCACGACCTTGTCTTCGCGGCCGTGCAGCACCAGCGTGGGCGCCTGGATGTTGGCCACCGACGAGGCCGGGAAGCCCTTGACGATGGTGGGACCGTCGGGATTGGGCTGCGGCACGAGCTTGCGCAGGGCGTCCTGTGCGCCTGGGCGGGCGCTGGCTTCGTAGCGCGCCTGGATCATCTCTTCGGTGATGATGCTCTGGTCGTACGGGAACAGGCGCATCGTGCGCTCCATGTTCTCGAGCGAGGGCTCGTACTCCCAGGCCGAACGCAGGCCGGGGGTCTGCTCGAACTCGCCGGCCGGGGTGCCCATCAGCACCAGCTTCTCGACGCGCTGCGGGGCGAACAGAGCCAGGCCCAACGACAGGGCGCCACCGAAGGAGTTGCCCACGAAGGACGCCTTCTCGATGTTGAGCGCGTCGAGGATGCCGACCAGGTGCTTGACCCACAGCTTGATGTCGTACTTGCTGTCCGGCTTGAATTCGGTGAAGCCGAAGCCGGCGATGTCCGGGGCGATCACACGGAAGTCTTCCGACAGGCTCGGCATGACCTTGTTCCAGTTGGTCCAGGCGGACACGCCCGGGCCGGAACCGTGCAGCAGCACGAGGGGCTTGCCGGTGCCTTGGTCGAAGTAGTTGGTCTTGTGGTCGGCGGCGATGAGGGTCTTGCCGATGTCGGGGTAGTTCACGTCACGCTCCATACAGATGTGTATGTGTATGGTGCATGCTTGATGAAGATCAACGTATAGTGATTTCCCTAGGTTGCCAGCACGCCAGAATGGAACCACGCCGTACACATGTGTTTTGATGATCGCCTGTTGCGCGGAGGGAGCGGCCGGCGACGTGTGCCGCAGGGGGTCGAGGCCGGGGCAGATAGAATCGGCACCCATGAACGCTGAAGCGCAATCTCCCTCCGCCAGGGGCCGGACCTCTGCCCGCACAAAGCGGGGGGCGGCTCCGAAGGCCGTGCTCGGACCGGGAGACTGGATCAATGCGGCACTGACGGTTCTGGCCACGGAAACCATCGATGCCGTCCGGGTGGATGTGCTCGCCAAGCGGATGAACGTCACGCGCGGCAGCTTCTACTGGCACTTCGAAGACCGGGACGATTTGCTCGGCCGCCTGCTGGAGCACTGGCGCAAGACCACCACCGAGCGCGTGATCGAGCGCTTCACCCTGGGCAGCAACTCCCCGGGCGAGATGCTGAAAGGCTTGCTGGCTCTGCCGTACCACGGTCGCACCGCGGCCCATGCGTCGTCGGTCGAGATGGCCATCCGCGAGTGGGCCCGGCGGCATGAGGCCGCCCGCCTCGTCGTGGCCGAAGTCGACAACCAGCGCCTGGGTTACATCGCGCAGTGCTTCACGGCGCTGGGCTGCAGCCTGTCCGAGGCCCGGCACCGGGCCGACATCTTCTATGCCACGCTGATCGGCCAGTCGATCCTGGGCACGCAGATTCTGGAGTCTCAGATCGAGGAACGCCTGCGCATGCTGGGCCAGTTGTTCGTCGACAGCGCCACGGGGCCGAAGCACCCTGCTTGACCTTGCCGCGGGGGGAAGGTTTAAGGTGTGAGTCCATGTCGCCCCCGGCCTCTCCCCCCCTGTCCGCCGCTGCCGCTCACGCGCCGGCCACGCCCATCACCCTGCCCATCGAGGGCATGACCTGCGCGTCGTGCGTGCGCCGTGTCGAGAAAGCCCTGCAGAAGGTCGAGGGTGTCGGTCAAGTGGCTGTGAACCTGGCCACCGAACAGGCCGTGGTGCAGCCCGCAGGCGCCGCCCCGGTCGACCGGCAGGCACTGGTGCAGGCCATCGAGCGGGCGGGCTACACCATTCCGGCACAGACGATCGAGCTGGCGGTGGAGGGCATGAGCTGCGCGTCCTGTGTGGGTCGCGTCGAGCGCGCACTCAAGGCGGTGCCCGGCGTGTCCGAGGCCGCGGTGAACCTGGCGACCGAGCGCGCCGTTGTGCGGGGCGTGGTCGACCCGGCCGCCCTGGTGGCGTCCATCGCCAAGGTGGGCTACGCGGCCACCCCGGTCGACCCGCTGGCCGATCCTCACGGCGATGAGACAACACAGCGCAAGGATGCCGAACGCCAGAGTCTGCAGCGCGATCTGCTGCTGGCCACCGCGCTGGCCCTGCCCGTGTTCGTGCTCGAGATGGGCTCGCACATCATCCCGGGCATGCACCACTGGGTGGCCGGCCACATCGGCATCCGCAACAGCTGGCTGCTGCAGTGGGTGCTGACCACCCTGGTGATGCTGCTGCCGGGCCGACGCTTCTATGCCAAGGGCCTGCCCGCACTGGTCAAGCTGGCGCCCGACATGAACTCGCTGGTGGCCGTGGGCACGCTCGCGGCCTACGGCTATTCGCTGGTCGCCACCTTTGTGCCCACGCTGCTGCCTCAAGGCACCGTGAACGTGTACTACGAAGCGGCCTCGGTCATCGTGGCGCTGATCCTGCTGGGGCGGTTTCTGGAAGCCCGCGCCAAGGGACGCACCTCGCAGGCCATCCAGCGGCTGGTCGGCCTGCAGGCCAAAGTGGCCCACGTGCGCCGCGATGGCGGCGTGGTCGATGTGCCGCTCAACCAGGTGGCCACCTTCGACGTGGTGGAGGTGCGGCCGGGCGAGCGCATTCCGGTGGACGGCGAGGTGCTGGAAGGCCATAGCTTTGTCGACGAGTCCATGGTGACGGGCGAACCCATTCCGGTCGAGAAGGCCGTGGGCGCCGCCGTGGTGGGCGGCACGGTGAACCAGCAGGGTGCGCTGACGCTGCGTGCCACCGCCGTGGGCGGGCAGACCGTGCTGGCGCAAATCATCCGCCTGGTCGAGCAGGCACAAGGCGGCAAGCTGCCGATCCAGACCGTGGTCGACCAGGTCACGCTGTGGTTCGTGCCCGCGGTGATGGGCGTGGCCTTGCTGACTTTCGGGGCCTGGCTCGTCTGGGGCCCGCAGCCGGCACTGAGCCACGCGCTGGTCAATGGCGTGGCCGTGCTCATCATT
>JAJUHM010000012.1 GCA_029279925.1 Aquabacterium olei | reverse complement strand
GCAGCGGCCGCGGTGCAAGACGGGTCCAGATCACCACGGCGTGCGGCTGCACCTCGCCGCTGGCCACCCCGAGGGTGAACACCTCGCCCGGCGCCGACCAGTCCGGGGCGTCGGGGGACTGCGCACGGGCGCCCGGCGCAAAAAGCTGCTGCCAGGCGAGGGCGGCGGCCACCCGGCTGGCGTGGAGTAACAGTTGTCGGCGTTGCATGAAGCCGCCGATTATGCGGCGGGGTTTTCCCCAAGACTCGCGCGCGGCAGGCGCGCGGGGCACAATGGGACACAACTAGGAGGAGAACGCATGCCGACTCGCCCCGCCGATGCGTCCGATGGCAGCTCGCCCGGCGCCACCGACCGACTGCACCCGTTTGCCGGCCTGGGCGCCGGCCTCGACTTCTTTCAGGACTGGATGAAGGCCGCCGGCAGTGCCCTGCCGCATCTCCAGAGCGCGGCCAGCGCGGCCGCGCCGGGCATGTCGGCCTGGACCCTGCCGACGCTCGACCCGGAAGAGCTGGACAAGCGGATCCAGGATCTCAAGACGGTGCAGTTCTGGCTGGAACAGAACGCCCGGATGATCGGCATGACGATCCAGGGCCTGGAGGTCCAGCGCATGACGCTGACCACGCTCAAGGGCATGAACGTATCGATGGAAGCCGTGCGCGATGCGCTGAAGGCGCGCGCCGCGGCGCCGGGCTTCGGCAGCGCGCCGAAACCGGGCGACGCGGCACCGGCACCGGAGGGACCCGCGCCCACGCCGGACTGGATGGCGCGCGCACGGGCGTCGGCCGACCTGGGTTCTGCGCGAGCCGAGCCCGCATCGCCCCCCGAGGCGACAATGCCGCCCCCGCAGGCCACGCCAGCGGCAGAGGCGACACCTCCGGGAGAGGCTCCGCCCGCCGACCTCATCAACCCGATGCGCTGGTGGGACACGCTCACCCAGCAGTTCACCCACCTGGCCCATCAGGCCGCCGCCTCCGCCGCCACAGCGGCGGCCTCGATGCCGACGACCGGCACACCGGGCGCCGACACCCGCAGCCCGTCGCGGGGCAAGGCCGGCGCGACGGCTCGGGGTGCCACGGCCGGCTCCGGCTCGGCAACGGCCGCCCCGCCTGACGCGCCCCGCACCGGCAACAACAAGGCCGGAGCGCCGGCCCGCAAGCGCACAACCGGCACCACCTCGGGCAGCGCCCGCCCCCCCAGCCGACGCCGCACCGACACCCAGGCCGACTGAGCACACCATGTCCTCCGCCCTCCCGCGCTGTCTGCACGCGCACGCCACCCATCCGCATCCCGAGCTCGCGCTCGAGATCGCGTGGGCCCAGCTGGCCTCTCAGGGGGCCACGACGATGGGCGCCAGCCTGGGCTGGTGCTACCTGACCGAGGCCTACTCGGATCAGGCCGAGGCCGTGCTCGACAGCCTGCGCGCCCGCCTGCCGGGTGTCGCCTGGGTGGGCGGGGTGGGCGCGGGGGTGCTGGCCAGCGGGGCCGAGTACATCGACGAGCCGGCCCTGGTGGTGATGGTGTGCAACCTGCCGGCAGATTGCTTCCGCATCTTTCATGGCCGCCAACCCCTGCCCGGGCAGGCTGAGCGACAGCTCACCGACGCAGGCAGCTGGCGCGCCCATACGGCCCAGGTCCATGCCGATGCGCGGACCGCCGACCTGTGCGAGTTGCTTGGCGAACTGGCCGACCGGACCGACACGGGCTACCTGTTCGGCGGGCTGAGCACGGGCCGACAACATGCCCTGCACCTGGCCTTCGACCCACGGGAGGGAGGCGGCGAACTCGGCGTGTGGGAAGGCGGGGTGTCGGGCGTCGCGTTCAACGCCGATGTCGATCTGGTGTCACGGGTGACGCAAGGCTGCGAGCCGATCGGCCCCCGCCGTGCGGTGACGTCGGCCGACCGCAACCTGGTCTACACACTGGACGGCGAACCGGCGCTGGCCTGTCTGCTCCGCGACCTTGGGGTGACGGCCCCGGTGGGCGGCCCGGACTGGCAGCGCGAGGCCCTGCCCAGCATGCGGGCGACCCTGGTGGGGCTCACGGACGCCGGCTCGGACCTGATGCAGCACGGTCAGCATTTCGGCGCGGACACCCGCGTCCGGCACCTGGTCGGCCTGGACCCCGCCCGCCAGGGTGTGGCCGTCAGCGACTGGGTCGAGCCCGGCATGCAGGTGGCGTTCTGTCAGCGGCATGTGCAGGCGGCGCGCCAGGATCTGGTTCGGGCCTGCGCCGAGGTCCGCGAAGAGTTCGACCCCTTGGATCACCCCGGACGACAGATGCTCGGCGCCGTCTACATCAGCTGCTCGGGCCGCGGCGGGCCCCATTTCGGCGGGCCGAACGCGGAGATGGACATCGTGCGCCATGCGTTGGGCGACATCCCGCTGGTGGGCTTCTTCGCCGGGGGCGAAATCGCCCGCCGTCACCTGTACGGCTACACCGGTGTGCTGACGGTTTTCGGGGGCTGAGGCCCCACTGTAGGGGGATACCCACCTGCCCAAAGGTGCAAGACACTCAAGGCGACTGACTTGCCTGCCATGGCCCGTTCGCGCATGGCCCCGCCCAGGAGCCGCCCATGATCGCACGCCCTCTGGCGCCCCGCGCGCCCATCCCCTTTGCCTCCCCGGACTGGGGTACGACCGCGCCCACGCTCACTTCCCGCACGGCGGGGCCAGCCAGCACGCTGCCCCGGCGTTCGCCGGTTCAACTACAGGCCGCCCCGGCACCGGCACCGGTGTCAGAGCCCCACCCCACCGCGACGGCGCGTTTCATGGGCCAGGGGCGGCTCAGTGTTCGATCCAGCATCACGGGACGGCATTACCGCTTTTCAGGCCATGGCGACACGCAGGCCGTCGATGCCCGCGACACCCTGATGCTGCGCCGCATGCCCGACCTGCACATCGACTGACCCCGGGGCCCGACGCTCAGGTCGGCTGTTCGCGCACCTCGGCCAGACGCTGGCGCGCGTGGTAGAGCGTCTCGATGGTGATGCGCCGCACCTCGAGTTTGCTGTGTTCGATGTGGGCGCGCAGCATGCGCTGCGCCTCGTCTGCGCGACGCCGGGTGATGGCGCGCAGGAGGGCGGCGTGCTCGTCGTACGTCGCCTCCACCCGCTGCGGCTTGGTGAAATCCAGCCGGCGGATGATGCGGATCCGTTCCGTGATGTCGGCGTGCACCCGGGCCATCTCGGCGTTGCCGGTGGCCTGCACCAGCATCGCGTGAAACGCCTCATCCAGGCGGTCGACCGCCAGAAAGGCCTGGGCGCGCTCGGCGGGCGGAATGAGCCACACGGCGGCCAACTCATCGAGCACCGGCCGCGACTCCGCCTCGCACAAACGGGCGACGGCATGGGTCTCCAGCAGGATGCGCAGATCGTAGAGCTGGTCGAAGGCATCGAAATCCAGCGGGGCCACCTGCCAGCCGCACTTCGGGAACACCAGCAGAAAGCCTTCGCGCTGGAGGCGCTGGAGCGCCTGGCGCAGCGGGGTGCGGCTCACCTGCACCTGATTGGCCAGGTCGCTTTCCGAAAACCGGTCGCCCGGCAACAGCACGAAGTCGAAGATGAGCTGCTTGATCTGCGCGTACACCCGCTCCGCCAGCGTGACGGCAGGCAGCGCGGTGGGCGGGAGAACCGGCGAAGAAGGAGCAACCAGCTTCATGAACGGGATGCAGGCAAGGGGTCAGAAGGCGTCCAGGGGATCATGCTGACATGGGCGGAGACAATGCGCCATCCCTCGGAAAGGCGCACCCAGGTCTGCGACTGAAAACCGCGCAAGGAGGTGTCGCTGCGCACGAATTCGCACAGGGCCACGGCCATGTCCGGGCCGAAGGCCGTGATGCGGACGTTCTCGAGCCGGCGTGTGAAGTCGGGCGCCGGCACGCTGGCGCGGTAGGCCACCAGGGCGTCGTGGCCCCACTGGCGGTCGGCAATGCCATACCGCGTGACGCGCGGGTCGTGCCAGAAGAAGGCATTGAGCGCCGCCACGTCGTTGCCCATCAACGCCGCTTCATAGGCCAGAAACAGCTGCGTGACTTCCTGCACCACGTCGGGTGCGTCGATCTGGCGGGGAGGCAGCGTCATGCGCCCTCCCCGTCCTTGGGCAGCGCCGCACGGTGCGCCATGTAGGCCCGCCAGCCGCCGAAGTGGCTGATGTCCTCGGCCCCGCTCAGGCCGCAGGGCTCGCAGATGAAGCCCTTGACCCACCGGCCATCGGCCAGCTCGACCGAACCCAAACCCAGCGGCGGCGGGATGAGGGCGAGGAAGGATCCCACTGCCGACAGGGGCACGGCATACACCTCGACGTCGATGGCGTGTCCGGTGTCCGGGCCGGCGTCATCGGGCACGCGGGCCAGGCCCGGCTTGGGGGGCACCGTGCCTGGCAGCGCATGCAGACGGTAGCGGGGCGCCGTCCGGGTGGCTTCGATCAGGCGTGCGCGGCGCTCGGTGAGCTGGCCGTGCAGCGGCATGCCACGGAGGTGGGCGCCCACCACGGCCAGGGCCATCACCGGCTCGCCGGCGGGCAGGGTCGGCAAGGGCCAGGCCCACTCGGCGGGGCCGGGCTGCGTGCGCGTGCAGCCCAGCTGGGTGACCCCCCCCTGGCGTTGCAGGGTGCGCTGCCACTGCACGCCCAGGTCGAGCAAGGCCGCGTCGCTGCCGCCCGGCGCAATCAGGGTGATGCCGAACGGCATGCCCGCGGGGGTGAAGCCCGCAGGCAGGGCCAGTGCGGCCAGCCCCAGCAGGTTGACGAAGTTCGTGTAGGTGCCCAGCTGGCTGTTGCGCCCCACGGGGTCGGCGGCCACGCTGTCCAGCGTCGGGTGGGTGGGTGCGGTCGGCACCATCAGCACGTCGATGGCCTCCCAGGTGGCGCGCGTGTGCACGGCCAGTTCACGCAGGCGGTACAACGCCTGGAAGGTGGCCACGGCATCGTGGCGGCTCGACTGCTCGATGATGCCGCGCACCACCGGGTTCATCTCGTCGGCGTGGCCCGCCATGAAGGCCGCGATCGCCGCATGGCGCTCGGCCACCCACGGGCCCTCGTACAGCATGCGGGCCACATCGAAGAAGGGCTGGAGGTCGACCTCGACCCGAGCCACGGGCCAGGGCTGTCCGTCGGCCTCCTGCAGGGCTGACCAGTGTGCGCACGCAGCATCGAAGCAGGCGGCGTACTCGGCATCGCCGAAGAACTCCGGACGGGCCGGGATGCCGACACGCAGGGCGCGCGGCAGCCGGGGAGGCTGGAGCGTGGCGCTCTGAAAGACAGGCTCATCGGGTGAGCGCCCTTCCACGACCGCCAGCACGCGCGCCGCATCCGGCGCCGTGTGCGTGAACACGGACACCACATCCAGCGTACGGCAGGCCGGCAGCACGCCCCGCATGGGCACCCACCCCGGCGTGGGCTTGAGGCCGACGAGGTTGTTGAAGCCGGCGGGCACGCGGCCCGAGCCCGCCGTGTCGGTGCCCAGGGAAAAGGCGGCCTCGCCCCGCGCCACCACCACGGCCGAGCCCGAGCTCGATCCGCCTGACACGTGGTCGGCACTGAAGGTGCTGCTCGGGATGCCGTAGGGGGTGCGCGTGCCCACCAGGCCTGTGGCGAACTGGTCCAGGTTGGTCTTGCCGATGACGATGGCCCCGGCGGCCTGAAGACGCTGCACGATCTCGGCGCTGCGCTCGGGGTGGAAGGCGAAGGCCGGGCAGGCCGCCGTGGTGGGCAGACCGGCCACGTCGATGTTGTCCTTCACGGCAAACGGCACGCCGTACAGCGGCAGGGTGTCGGGCGAAGCGCCTTCCAGACGCGCCAGCTCAGCCTGAAGAAAGGCGTCATCGGCCCGCGTGATCCACGCCGGATCGGACGACGCGGGCACGGCGGCCCAGCGGGCCTGGATGGCGGCCACGACACGCGCCGGTGTCAGGCTGCCATCGCGGTAGGCGGCCAGCAGGCCCGCCACCGTGGGCGGGATCTCGGTGGAGACAAGAGAGGGCTTCGAACTCATGGATGAAGGCAGGTTGCCGGAAAAGTCGTTCGCGATGAGGGGGACAAGGTGATCTGGCTCAGGGTGTGAGCCGGTCGGCGCCGAGTGCACCGAGCAGCGCCGCACTGGGCGCCGTCCAACCGACGATGGCGCCCTGTGCGCGCACCATCTCGAGCGTGGCGGCCTTGAACTCGGGGAAATAGCTTTCGGTGCCGTCCTCGATCAGCAGGCAATCGAAGCCGCGGTCATTGGCCTCGCGCATCGTGGTCTGCACGCACACCTCGGTGGTGACGCCCATGATGACGAGCTGCGTGATGCCCCGCTCAGCCAGCACCTCGCCCAGCGGCGTCGCGTAGAACGCGCCCTTGCCCGGCTTGTCGATGACGACCTCGCCATCGAGGGGGGTCAGCTCCGGGATGATCGCGTGCCCGGGCTCACCGTGGATCAGGACGCGGCCCATGGGGCCGGTGTCGCCGATGCGCAGGCTGGGCTGACCGCGCAGGCGCTTGGCCGGTGGGCAGTCGGACAGATCGGGCGCGTGGCCTTCGCGGGTGTGCACGACCAGCCCACCAGCCGCCCGCCACGCGTGCAGCACCCGCTGGACGGTGGGCACGATGGCCTGCAGGCGGGTCACGTCGTTGCCCAGGCTGGCGCCGAAGCCGCCCGGCTCGACGAAGTCGCGCTGCATGTCGATGATGACGAGCGCGGCCCGCGGCAGGTCGAGGGCGAACGCAAAGGGCTGGGCGTCGAGGGGCGAGGTCATGCGGCCTCCTGTTCGGTGGCGTGTTCGGCGTGGTGGTGGCCGCCCATGAAGCTGCCCAGCACGTGGCGATCGGCTTCGGCGGCAGAGCAGGCGTGCACCAGTCGTCCTTCGCTCATCACCACGATGCGGTCGGCCAGCTTGAGCAACTCGTCCAGGTCTTCGCTGACCAGCAGCACCGCCCCGCCGCGGTTGCGCACGGCCATGATGCGGGCGTGGATCTCGTGCACCGCGGCAAAGTCCAGGCCGAACACCGGGTTGGAGACCAGCAGCACGTCGACCTGGCCGTCGAGCTCGCGGGCCAGCACCGCGCGCTGGACGTTGCCGCCGGACAGCGATCGGATCGGGGCGTTCTCGCCCTGCGTCTTGACCTTGTAGGCCTGGATCAACGCCCGCGCCTGCTCACGCAGCACCCCGCCGTGCAGCCAGCCGAATCGGGCTGCGGGCGCCTGATCGAAGCGGCGCAGACCCATGTTGAGGGCCACGCTCAGGTCGCCCACGCAGGCATTGCGCAGCGGCTCCTCCGGCAGGCTGCGCACGTGCAGGCGCTGGTTCTGTTCACGCCGCGCGTCGTAGCGCTCGCCGGCCAGCCGCACCGTGCCCGATTCGCGGTCCCGCTGCCCCACCAGCGCCTCCATCAGCTCGCGCTGGCCGTTGCCCGACACGCCGGCGATGCCGACGGTCTCGCCCGCGCGCACGGTCAGTGACAGCCCGTGCACCGCGCGCTCGCCACGGTCACCGGCCACGCACAGGCCCTCGACCTCCAGGCGCACCGGGCCTTGGGGCAGCGCTTCGCGTGTCAGCGCCTCGGCCTGGGCCACGGCCCCGGCAGGTGCGCCAGCGGCAGCGGTCAGGCCCATCATCTCGGCGCCCAGCAAGGCCGGCGTCGTCTGCGCCACGCGGTGGCTGCCCATGAGCTTGCCCCTGCGCAGCACGCTCACGTCGTCGGCCACCTCCATCACCTCGCGGAACTTGTGCGAGATCATGATGACGCTGACCTCGCCGGCATGGGCGCGGTCGCGCAGCGCGCCCAGCACCTCGTCCGCCTCCTGCGGCGTCAGCACCGACGTGGGTTCGTCCAAGATGAGCAGGCGCGGTTTGAGGAAGAGCTGCTTGAGGATCTCGAGCTTCTGCTTCTCGCCAGCCGAGAGGTCCATGGGGCGGGCATCCAGGTCAAGCCGGAACGGCGTGGTGGCCATGAAGGCCTCGAGCTCGGCACGCACGCGCTTCCACGGCACGACTGCCGGCAAAGCGCCCCGGGCCAGCAGCAGGTTCTCGGCCACCGTCATGCCGGGCACCACGGTGAAGTGCTGGTAGACCATGCCGATGCCCAGTTCCCGCGCCACCACGGGCGAGGTGATGGCGCGCTCGCGACCGTCGATCAGCACGGCACCGTCATCGGGCTGGTGGTAGCCCACAATGGCCTTGACCAGCGTGCTCTTGCCCGCGCCGTTTTCGCCCAACAGGGCGTGCACGGTGCCCGGCCGCACCTCGATGTCGACGTGGTCGAGCGCCGTGAATGCGCCGAAACGCTTGGTGAGCTGGTAGGTGGAGAGGGCCAGCGCACCGGAGCGCGGCGGGATGGGGTCGAGCGGGGCGGTCATGGCTCAGGCGACCTTGGCCGGCGTGGGCACCGAAGCGGCCACCGGGGGCAGGCCCTGCAGCGCCCGGATCACCGCCTTCGAATCGGTGTAGGCGCCGAACACACCGCCTTGCATCCGGATCATCGAGAAGGCCGCGGCGTGGTTGCCCGGGTCGGTCGCGCCGGTGCAGTCGGTCAGCATCACGCATTCGAAGCCACGATCATTGGCCTCGCGCATCGTCGTGTGCACGCACACGTCGGTCGTGATGCCCGTCAGGATCAGGTTCTCGATGCCGCGCGTGCGCAGGATCAGCTCGAGGTCGGTCGCGCAGAAGCTGCCCTTGCCCGGCTTGTCGATGATGGGCTCGCCGTCGATCGGATACAGCTCGGGAATGATGTCCCAGCCCGGCTCGCCCCGGACCAGGATGCGCCCGCACGGGCCCATGTCACCGATGCCCACGCCGTTGGTGCCGATCTGGCGCGAGCGCCAGCGCTTGTTGGCCGGCAGGTCGCTCAGATCGGGCCTGTGGCCTTCGCGGGTGTGGATCACGTGCATGCCCACGCGGCGGGCTTCGGCCAGCAGCGCCTTGATCGGTTCGATCGGAGCGCGCGTGGCACTGATGTCGTAGCCCATCTTGTCGACGTAGCCGCCCACGCCGCAGAAGTCGGTCTGCATGTCGATGATGACGAGCGCGGTGTTTGCCGGGCGCAGGTCGCCGTTGTAGGGCCAGGCATAAGGCTGGGCTTCGACGTACAGGGGGGTGAGGGGCGTGCTCATGCGGCATCCTTCAGGTCAGACTGGGCCACGGCCGGCGTGGACGAGGTCAGTAGGTTCGGTTCGGCCCCACGGTGGGTGCGCTCAGGGGGGGCGAAGCCACAGGACGTGCCGTCGGTGTGGACCACCTCGTCCTCCCACGGCAGGCGCGCCCGCCCGGCCACCATGTCCTGCATGAAGGTGTAGGGGCAGTCCTGCGCGCCGCCGCGCACGGCCACATAGCCGCGGTGGAAGAACTGGTAGGGGTTGTTCTCGACGCCCCAGTGCCGCCGCGCCTCGCGCACCAGATCGGCCCGCACCTCGGCACACACGATTTCATCGGGGCGACCGCCCCCCTGGGCCATCACCGTGCCGTCGAAGTTGCACACCATGGCCTCGCCCATCGAATCGAAGGTGCCATCGCTGCCGCACAGGCACACGCTGGCCGTGACCATCAGGTTCTGGAAGGCATTGGCCTGGTTGGTGATCTGCCAGGCATGGCGAATGGGCGCGGTGTAGCCTGCGGTACGGATCATCACTTCCGCGCCCTGGTAGGCACATTCGCGCGCCATCTCGGGGAACATGCCGTCGTGGCAGATGATGAGCGCCAGCTTCACGCCCCTCGGACCGGTGATCACCGGGATGCCCATGTTGCCCGGCTCCCAGGGCTCGACTGGTACCCACGGGTGGTACTTGCGATAGTAGAGCTTCAGCTCGCCCTGGTCGTCGATGACGAGCCCCGTGTTGTACGGGTTGCCGCCGGGGTTCTTCTCCATGATCGAGAAGCAGCCCCAGATGCGGTGCTGCAGGCAGGCCGCCTTGAACGCGGCGACCTCGGGCCCGTCGAGCGTCACCATCAGATCATCGGCGGTGTTCATGGACAGGCCGTGCAAGGCGTACTCCGGGAACACAACGAGGTCCATGCCGGCATAGCTGCGGCGCGCCTTGCCCACCATCTCGACGATGCGATCGGTCTGCGCGGCCAGCTGCGCAGGCGTGTCGACCACCGGCAACTGCAGCTGAACCAGCCCGATCACCATGCCGTTGGGCGACTTGTTCAGGCCACTGAGTCCACTCATGGGTTCGTCCTTTCTCTGTGTGCAGCGGTCATGCGCGGGCGTTCAGCGCGACACCCCCAGTTCGGCCGGGGCGCCCTGCACGGCCCGCTTCGGGCTGCAGGTCCACACCAGAATGGCCAGGGTCAGCGCGTAAGGCACCGCGTTGAAAAGGTGGTAGCCCCAGCTGACGCCGACGGACTGCAGCGCCGGACCCAGTGCCCCCGCGCCACCGAACAGCAGCGCTGCACCCAGGCAGGCCGCGGGGCGCCAGCGGGCAAAGATCACCAGGGCCACGGCGATCAGACCCTGGCCGCTCGACAGCCCCTCATTCCAACTGCCCGGGTAGTACAGCGACAGCGACGCGCCACCCAGGCCGGCCACGAAGCCGCCCGCCATCGTGGCCAGCACGCGCACGGTGTTCACCGAGTAGCCCAGGGCCCGCGCCGCGTCGCTGCTGTCGCCGGCCATGCGCACGATCAGGCCCCAGCGCGTGTTGGCCAGCGCCCAGGCCATCAGCACGGCCAGCACCACCCCGATGGGGAACAGCGCATTGATGCGCAAGGCCGCCTGGACCGCCGGCGCGTCGCTCCAGTCGCCGAGCGACAGCGCCGGGATCTGCGCGGCCTGCGGCTGGATCAGCGGCTTGCCCAGGTAGAACGCCAGCCCTGCGCCCAGCAGCATCAGCGCGATGCCCGTGGCGATGTCGTTGACGCGCGGCAGCGAGCACAACAGCCCGTGCAGCATGGCCAGCAGCGCCCCCACCACCCCGGCCAGCAGCACACCGGCCCAGGCCGAGCCCGTGAGGTAGCTGCCCCCAAAGGCGGCCATGGCCGACAGCACCAGCACACCTTCGAGGCCGAGGTTGATGCGCCCGGACTTCTCGGTCAGGCACTCCCCCAGGCTGACGAACAGAAAGGGCGTGCCGACGCGGATGGCCCCGCCCAGCACGGCCAGGGCCACATCGCCCCACATTGCAGCGTCGCTCATGCGGCCTCCTTGCGCGCGGCCTGCAGGGCCGCCTGTTCCCGGGCGAGCCGTGCCCGGCTGGTTTCATGGGGCGTCTGCCGGTCCCGCACCGCGTCCCGCTCGCTCATCCATTGAGCCAGCCTTCCGCGCAGCGCCTCGCAGGCCAGGATCAGCACGAAGGCAAAACCCTGCAGCACCAGCACCGAGGCATCGGGCAGATCGAGCCGGCGCTGCAGCAGGCTGCCCGCCGCCCCGAAGCCGCCGAACAGGATGGCCACCGGGATGACGGCAAACGGGTTGTGCCGGGCCACGAAGGACACCAGGATGCCGGTGTAGCCCAGCCCGACAATCAGGGAGGCATTGGCCGAGGTGTGCACGGCGGCCACCTCGATGCCGCCCGCCAGGCCGGCACAGGCACCGCCCAGCGCACAGGCGGTGATGACGATGGTGTGGCTCGGCAGCCCTACCAGGCGGGCCGCCCGTGCATTGCCGCCCACCACCCGGGTGGCAAAGCCGTGCGTGCTGCCAAACAGCCACAGGCCCGCGACCACGCAGGCCACCGCCCCCCACACCAGACCCCAATGCACATCCTGCCCGGGCAACGGGCCCAACAGCAGGGCCGGATCCAGCGGCAGCGTGGACGGCTTGTTGAGGCTGGCCGGATCCCGCATCGGCCCTTCCACGACATGCTTGAAGACGCCGATGGCAAGGTAGGCCATCAGCAGAGAGGCAATGGTTTCATTCACACCGCGAAACTGGCGCAGCACCCCCACCAGCGCGATCCACGCCGCGCCCGCCACGGCGCTGGCGAGCAACACCAGCACCGTGCCCGTCACGCCCGCAGGTGGCGCAAACCAGTAAGGCAGCCCCGCACAAGCCAGACCACCGAGCACGAGCGCGCCCTCCCCGCCGATCACCATCAGCCCGGCGCGCTGCGGAATGGCCACGCACAGTGCCGTCAGCATCAACGGCGCGGCGCGCTGCAAGGTGTTCTGCCACGAAAACGCATCACCGAAGGCGCCCTTGAACAGCAGCACCCAGGTCTCGGTGGGGCTGGTGCCACCCAGCCAGACGAAGCCGCCGAACAGCAGCACGGCGCCAGCCAGCGCCAGCAGCGGCAGCACCACACTGTCGAAGAGGTTGAGCAAGCGGTCTCGCATCGTCGTGGCCCTTGATCCCGGTAACGGAGTGGCTGGTTGTCTGCCGATCAGGCTCAATCGGCGAGCCTGATCGGACAGAGCGGGTCGATCAGATCTTGCCGATCACCCCCTCGACGAGGTAGTTCATGCCTTCCAGCACCACGTCGGTCTGCTTCATCACCGAGCCCTTGGGCACGACCACCTTGCCGGTGTTGTCCTTGATCTCGCCGGTGAAGATCTCGAACTCGTCCTTCAGCATCGCGGCCTTGATGGCGTCGGCCTGCTTGCGCGCGCCTTCCGGCACCATCGCGCCATAGGGCGAGGTCTTCACGAAGCCTTCCTTCAGGCCGCCCCGCAGGAAGTTCGGATGGGGCTTGCCGGTGCGCGCGGCCTCGACGATCTGCTTGTAGGGCGTGACCCAGTTCCACTCGGCGCCGGTCAGGTAGGCATTGGGCGCCAGCTTGGCCTGGCTGGCGTGGTAGCCGCACACGAACTTGCCGCGCTTGGCAGCGGTCTCGACGATGACCTTGGGGCCGTCGACGTGCATGGTGAAGACATCCACCCCCTGATCGGCCAGGCTGTTGGTGGCTTCGGCCTCCTTGACGGGCATGGACCAGTCACCCGTGAAGATGACCGAGCAGGTGATGGCCGGGTTGACCGAACGCGCGCCCAGCGTGAAGGCGTTGATGTTGCGCAGCACCTGCGGGATGGGCTTGGCCGCGATGAAGCCGATCTTCTTCGACTTGGTCATGTGGCCGGCGATCACGCCGTTCAGGTACTGGCATTCGTCGATGTAGCCAAAGAAGCTGCCCACGGTCTTGGGGTGCTTGGCCGCATCCCACAGGCCCCCGCAATGCGCGAAGCGCACGTCGGGGTTCTTCTTGGCCACCTCGAGGATGTGCGGGTTGAAGTAGCCGAACGAGGTCGGGAACAGCAGCGTGGCACCGTCCTGCGAGATCATGCCCTGCATGGTCTTCTGCACCGATTGGGTCTCGGGCACGTTCTCTTCACCGACCATCTTGATGCCGGGCATGGCCTTGATCGCCATGGCCGCTTCGTAGTGCGACTGGTTGTAGCCGAAGTCGTCCTTGGGGCCGACATAGATCATGCCGATCACAAGCGGCTTCTGCGCCAGCGCGAGCCCTGACAGCCCGCCCAGGGCCAGGCCGGCTCCCGACGCACCCACGCCTTTGATCCACGAACGCCGACTCCATTGATCCAGTGACATGCACATCTCCTTGCACCAACACGTTGACCACACCGCCCCGACCGATGGCTCCCGCCTTTGCGTAGACCTGCCCCAAACTGAGGCCCGAGGTGATGCACCGTGTTGTATACAAGCACCGTCCATGCCAACCCGAAGTGGGGCGCCGTACACCCGGCGGGGGCCTGTGCACTGTCCCGGAGCCGACGATCGGCGCGGAATCGCCCGAGGGTGATTCCCCAATCGCGTGCGCGTGCACCGGTTTCTAGACTGCAGCACCCCAACGACACACACAGGAGTCCACCATGCGCCCCATGATCCGTCTTGCCGCGCTGTCGGCATGTGTGCTGCCCCTGGCAGCGTCCGCCGGTTACTTCCAATGGGAGGCCGTCGAACTGCCCGCCAGCACCGGCGCCTCGTGCGGCAACGGCTCGCCCTACCGCTTCTTCGTCAACCGCACGCCGTTCACGACCAAGACCGTCGTGATCTTCGAAGGCGGCGGCGCCTGCTGGGATCAGAACGCGTGTGCAGGCAAGGGCGAGGGGCCACTGGGCCTGTCCATCCTGTCGGCATCCAACCCCAACGGGGTGCCTGCCGACTACATGACCAACATCTTCAGCATCCTGAACGGCGGGCTCTCCGGTGTGGCCCTGGGGGGGCTGATCACCCCGTTCTCGGCGCGCCTGCACCCGCTGCAATCGGTGCAGACGCAGAGCTGGAACATCGTCTATGCCCCTTATTGCACGGGCGACGTGCACACGGGCAACAAGGTCACCGTCTACAACGACGCCGATGCCAGCACGCCGCGCACCCAGTACCACCGCGGCAGTGTCAACGGCTACGCCATGGCCCAGTGGCTGGGCAAGAACTTCAAGCAGCCCGAGCGGCTGCTGGTGACGGGCTTCTCGGCGGGCGGCGCGGGCGCTACGGCCAACTATGGCTGGGTGCGCCTGGCCATGAACCCGAAGAAGTCGGCGCTGCTGGCCGACTCGGGTCCGCTGTTCCAGGTGAACCGCACGGACAGCCCCGAGGTCTCGCCCTCGGTCCGGCTGCACAACAAGATCCGCGACGTGTGGGGACTGGATGGCGAGCAGGGCCTGGTCACCAAGCTGCTGACGCTGTACCCGAACGCGGGCACGGCCGAGAACCTGGGCTCGCTCAGCACCGGCCTGGCCAAGATCTTTCCGCAGGACCGGCTGAACTTCAGCACGCTGCAGCGTGACGGCATCTACTCAGCGTTCTCCTACACCTCTTTCTACCCGGAGATTGCCGCCGCGCCGTCCGGCGTTCCGCGCGACACGCTGCTCAACCAGAAGTGGACGCTCGAGGTCAACAAGTGGGTGGACGCCATGAAGCCCTATCCGAACGTGGGCTACTACGTGCCCTATCAGCGTGACCTGCTGAAGTCGCACACGCTGACCACGCTGACTTTTGCCGGCACGGCCATCAAGGAAGCCCACATCGGCAGCCTGAAAGTGGTGGTGGACGACCTGATCGACGGCAAGGGCACCCCCATCCGCGCGGTGGAGACCCAGAAAAACCCCCAGAACACGCTGACGCCGGGCGTGCTTGACTGGCTGCTGCAGCCGATCTACGGCCTGCTGGGCCTGTGACCTCACGGGGCCGGCAAGGGAAAAGCCGGCCCCTCGCTCCGGGGGAAGGCCCCTTTGGCAAAGGGCGTGCCTTGACACAGGGCGGCTGCAATGCGCTATAAATGCGCCAGATTCGAACGACCGTTTCAAAAGACCGTTCGACAGCTCCCCCCCTGACCCGAACGAGGTGACATCCTATGCCGCAGTACAAGACGCCCTTGCGCGACATGCGCTTCCTGCTCAACGAAGTCTTCGACTACGAAGGGCACTACAAGAGCCTGCCGAACGGCGAGGAAGCGACACCTGACATGGTGGACGCGATTCTGGAGGGCTGCGCCACCTTCTGCGAAGAGGTGCTGGCCCCGCTGAACCTGACGGGCGACCTGGAAGGCTGCACGCTCAAGGACGGCGAAGTCACCACACCCAAGGGCTTCAAAGAAGCCTATGCCGAGTACGTGGCCGGTGGCTGGCAGGGCCTGTCGCACCCCAAGGAGTACGGCGGGCAGGAAATGCCGATGTCGCTCAACCTGCTGAAGGCGGAAATGATGGGCACGGCCAACTGGTCGTTCACCATGTACCCCGGCCTGTCGCTGGGCTGCATGAACACCATCTTCCAGTTCGGCAACACCGAGCAGAAGGCCACTTACATGCCGCCGCTGGTCAGCGGCGAGTGGACGGGCACGATGTGCCTGACCGAACCCCAGTGCGGCACCGACCTGGGCCAGGTCAAGACCAAGGCCGAGCCGGCCGGTGACGGCACCTACAAGCTCACCGGAACCAAGATCTTCATCTCCTCGGGTGAACACGACCTGGCCGAGAACATCATCCACATCGTGCTGGCTCGCCTGCCCGACGCGCCCAAGGGCACGCGCGGCATCTCGCTGTTCATCGTGCCGAAGTTTCTGGTCAACAAGGATGGCAGCCTGGGCGAGCGCAACAACGTGCGCGCCGGTGCGCTCGAGCACAAGATGGGCATCCGCGCTTCGGCCACCTGCGTGATGAACTTCGATGGCGCCACCGCCTACATGATTGCCGAGCCCAACAAGGGCCTGGAAGCGATGTTCACCTTCATGAACACCGCCCGCATCGGCACCGCCGTGCAGGGTTTGGCCCACGCCGAACTGTCCTACCAGGGCGCCCTGCCCTACGCCAAGGAGCGCCGCTCGATGCGTGCCCTGTCGGGCAAGAAGGACGCCGACCACCCGAACGACGCCCTGATCTGGCACGCCGACGTGCGCCGCATGCTGCTCACCCAGCGCGCCGTGGCCGAAGGGGCTCGCGCGATGATCTACCACGCCGCCAAGCTGGCCGACCACATGGTGGCCGGCGTGGCCACCGGCGACAAGGCCAAGTACGAGGAGTACGACGACAAGCTGGGCTTCTACACGCCCATCCTCAAGGGCTTCATCACCGAGCTCGGGCTCGAGTGCGCCAACCTCGGCATGCAGGTCTTCGGCGGGCACGGCTACATCAAGGAGCACGGGATGGAGCAGATCGCCCGCGACGCGCGCATCTCCACGCTGTACGAGGGCACAACCGGCATTCAGGCGCTCGACCTCCTGGGCCGCAAGACCCTGCTGCAGTCGCGCGGCAAGTGCGTGTTCAACTTCACCAACGAGATGATTGCGCTGGCCAAGCCCCACCTTCTGGATGGCGACGCTGTGGGCAAGATGGCCCGTGCCTCGTTCAAGCGAGCCATGGAGTGGAAGTGGATCACGCTGAAGATCATGCTGCGCGCCAACAAGGACCGCGACATCGTCAGTGCCGCCTGCTACGACTTCCTGATGTACGCCGGCTACGCCATGATGGGCCACTTCTGGCTGCAGCAAGCCATCGTGGCCAAGGACAAGCTGGCCAAGGGCGGCAAGGAGTCCAAGGCGTTCTACACCGCCAAGCTCCAGACGGCCGAGTTCTTCTTCGTGCGTCTGGCCCCCCGCGCCGACGGCCACAAGAAGACCATGCTGTCGCCCACCCGGTCGGTCATGCAAATGGACAACGAGCATTTCAGCTTTGTCTGATTCAAGGCGGCAAAGACGGCCGCCTTGCCCCCGCCAGCCCGGCGTGCCACGTGCCCGCCGGGCTTTTTCATGCAGCACACCCGGGATAACCCGCACTCAGCAGGGGCGGGGCCATGCTTGCCCACAAACCAGGGATGACACCTTGCGCGACGTCATACAAAATGACATCCGTCGTTTTCAGATGACGTCGTTCATCACTTCTGGATGGGGCAGCAGCTCATGGAAAAACCCTGGTTGAAACAATACGGGCCCGGCGTGCCGGCCACGATCGATCCCGACAGCCACCCTTCGCTGGTGTCCTTGCTCGAGTCGGCATTCAGCACCCACGCGCGCAAGGACATGATGGCCTACCTGGGCTCACGCTGGACCTTTGCCGAGGTCGATGCCCTGTCGCGGCATCTGGCGGCCTGGCTGCAGGCGCTGAAGCTGGCCAAGGGCGCACGCGTGGCCGTGATGATGCCCAACATCCCGCACTACGCGGTGGCGATCGCCGGCATCCTGCGGGCCGGCCATGCCGTGGTCAACGTCAACCCGATGTACACCCCGCGCGAGCTGGAGCACCAGCTCAACGACGCCGAGGTCGATGTCCTGATCGTGCTCGAGTACTTCGGGCCGACCGTTCAGGAGGTCATCGGCCGCACCCCCGTGCGCCATCTGCTGCTGGCCTCGCTGGGTGACGTCTTCGGCCCGCTCAAGGGCCCGTGGGTCACCTACAAGTCCCGCAATGTGGACAAGCATGTGATCGATTTCAAGCTGCCCGCTGGCGGCCGGCTCAAGGTCACGCCCTTCAAGCAGGCGTTGACCGCGGGCAAGGGCCTGCCGTTCACGGCCCCTTCGCTGTGCGGCAGCGACGTCGCCTTCCTGCAGTACACCGGCGGCACGACCGGCGTCTCCAAAGGCGCCACGCTGACCCACCGCAACCTGGTGGCCAACATCCTGCAGTGCGAGGCCTGGTTCAAGCCCGAGCTCGACAAGGTCGAGGGCCAGCTGGTCAACGTGGTGGCCTTGCCGCTGTACCACGTGTTCGCACTGACGGTGTGCTACTTCCTGAGCGCGCGCATGGGCACGCTCAACGTCATGATCGACAACGCCCGCAACATCGGCAAGCTCATCGAGACGCTCAAGAAGTTCAAGATCACGCAGTTCCCCGCCGTCAACACGCTCTACAACGCGCTGGTGGACGAGCCCGATTTCGAGCAGCTCGACTTCTCGCGCCTGAAGGTCTGCAACGGCGGCGGCATGGCCGTGCAGCAGGCCACGGCCGAGGCCTGGCAGCGCATCACCGGCGTGCCCATCGTGGAAGGCTACGGCCTGTCCGAGACCTCGCCCGTGGTCACGGTCAACCGCCTGGACAACCGCAGCTACAACGGCGCCATCGGCTACCCCCTGCCCTCGACCGAGGTGGCGCTGCTCGACGAGCAAGGCCAGCCCGTGGCGCTGGGCGAAGCCGGTGAAATCGCCGTGCGCGGCCCGCAGGTCATGGCCGGCTACTGGAAGCGCCCCGAGGAAACCGCCAAGGTCATGACGGCCGATGGCTTCTTCCGCACCGGCGACATCGGCGTGATGGCCGAAGACGGCCTGCTCACGCTCGTCGCCCGCAAGAAGGACATGCTCCTGGTGTCCGGCGTCAACGTCTATCCCAACGAGATCGAGCAGGTGGTGAACCTGCACCCGGGCGTGCCCGAGTGCTGCGCCATCGGCGTGCCGGACGAGCGCTCGGGCGAGGCGGTCAAGCTCTTCGTGGTGCGCAAGGACTACAGCCTGACCGAAGACGATGTGGCCGCCTTCTGCAAGGAACAGCTGACTGGCTACAAGCGGCCGAAGTACATCGAGTTCCGCGAAGACCTGCCCATGAGCAACGTCGGCAAGATCCTGCGCAAGGACCTGCGCGACGAAGCCCTTGCCGAGATGGCGCGGCGGAAAAAGGCGGCCTGAGCCGGGGGCAGCCCACGCCCCGTCTTCGCCTGAGCCCCGCCTTGAACGACAAAGCCACCCCGCGGGGTGGCTTTGTCTTGTGCCGTGACGCGAAACGTCGCGGGCGGCCGCGTCAGGCGCCCCAGTGCAGCTTCATGAACGCGGCCTGACGTGCCAGCGCCTGTGTCGCGCTCGGCATCAGCCCGGCGTGGATCTGGAACACGTGCCAGCGGCCCTTGTAGACCTCGAGCTCCACCGGGCGGTCGAAGCGCTTGGCGGCGTGCAGCAGCCACACGGAATCGTCGTGCAGCACCTCGATCTCGCCGACCTGCACCAGCGTGGGCGGCAGCGTGCTGAGGTCCTGGCGTTTGGGAAACGCCAGCGGGTGGTCATGCTGCGGGCGGTACCAGGCAAAGCCCTGCATGCCCCACTCGATGTTGATCATCGGATCGAGCTTTTTGTACTTCTTCACGCTGTCGCTGTTGAGCTTGGCGTCGAACGCCGGCGACATCATCACCAGGCACTTCGGCGTGGGCAGGCCCGCCAGTTCCAGCGCCTTGAACACCAGCAGGGTCAGCGTGCCACCAGCCGAATCCCCGCCCACGGCGATGTGTTCGGGCCGGTAGCCGCGCTCGAGCAAGGCCTTGTAGCCCGCCACCGAGTCTTCGATCTGCGCAGGAAAGGGATGCTCCGGCACGCGGCGGTAGTGGATGGCCAGCACCTCGCAGTCGGCCATGCGGCTCAGGCGTGTGGTGATGCTGCGGTGGCTGCGCGGGCTGCCGGCGCAGAACGCGCCCCCGTGCAGGTACAGCATGGCGTGCTTCGGCTTCGGCGTGGCCTTGGGCGTGATGCGCTCGGCGGCCATGTTCCCGATGCGGATGTGTTCGACCTTCACCCCGCCGCCCGGCGGCATCGACACCGACAGCGTGTGCAGCACGGCCCGCTGCAGGCCAACCGGCATCGGCGGCTTGATCACGGGCTTGAACATGAGGCGCAGGCTGGTGCGCATCAGGGCCGACATCACGCGTTCCCGCAGGCCCGGCACGGGCTCGTAGGTGCGCTGGACGGGCGACGATCGGCCGGAGGGGGCAGGGGCGGCGTGCAGGACGGCAGACATGGCGGCGTGTGGGGCTTCGGGTGAGGGAGGGAAGGCGGCGCGGGCCGGCATCAGCCCAGCATGCTCTTCTTGGCGAAGAAGGTGGTCAGCGGCTGGTAGGCGCTGCCCAGCAGGCGCACCAGCTTGTCGAGGAAGCGGGCGTCCATCCCGACCAGCACGCGACGGTCATTGCGCTCGACCGCCCGCAGGATCTGCAGCGCGGCGCTCTCGGCACTGGTGGTGTTCAGCAGCTTGTCGAACTTGGCGCGGGCCACGTCGGCCTTGCCGCCGGTCGCCTTGTCGATGCTGGCGTCCATCTTGGCATCCCGGGCGATGTTGGTGCGGATGCCGCCCGGGTGCACGCAGGTCGCGCTGACACCGCAGCGGGCCATGTCCAGCTCCTGGCGCAGCGCCTCGGTGAAGCCGCGCACCGCGAACTTGCTGGCGTTGTACGTGCCCTGCGTGGGCGTGGCCAGCAGCCCGAACAGGCTGGAGGTGTTGACGATGTGGCCCTCGCCGGCCTGCTTGAGGTGAGGCAGGAAGGCCTGCGTGCCATGCACCACCCCCCAGAAGTTGATGCCCATGATCCACTCGAAGTCCTTGAGGCTCACGCTCTCGCAGAAGGCACCGAGGGCCACGCCCGCGTTGTTGAAAACCAGGTTGACCTTGCCATGGTCGCGCGCGGTCTGCTCGGCCCAGGCCCACACCGCGTCCCGGTCGGCCACGTTGACCTTGGCCGTCGTGATCCGCACACCGAACTGCCCCGCCAGGGTGGCGGTCTCTGCCAGCCCCTTGTCGTTGACGTCGCTGAGCGAGAGGTGACAGCCTCGGCGCGCCAGCTCCAGCGCCAGCGTGCGGCCCATGCCCGATGCTGCGCCGGTGATGGCGGCGACCTTGTTGCGGAAGTCCTTCATGAGTGGTGCCTGGTGTGAGGGTGCGTGAAGCAGAGACGGAGGGAAGGAAAGCCGTTAGATCACATCCGTATGCACAAGGGGGCGGCAAAAACGCCCTGGCGTGCCATACTTTTGGGCACTGCAACGCAGTCCTGCGTGGGCGATCGTCCTGTCGGCCCCACGCCCTGGTGTCCGCGCCGCCGTTCTGCGCACCGGATTTGACAACGATCAATTTCAAAAATAGTATTTGACAATGGCCGTTTCCAGAAATCGGGTTAACCCTGAGACCCCCTCCAGTACGGGGACGCCGGGCCGGCGGTACGGCGGCATCGACTCCGAAGAGCGCCAGCGCCAGCGCCGTGCACGCCTGATCGAGGCCGCACTCGCCGTCTTCGGCGAGCAGGGCTACCACCAGTCCACCGTGCGCGACGTGTGCAAGCAGGCGCAGCTCACCTCGCGCTACTTCTACGAGTCCTTCGAGGGGATGGAAGACCTGTTCCGGGCCGTGTACGCCGACGTCAGCCGCGACCTGATGCAGGCCACGGTGATGGCGCTGGCACGCAGCGAGCCCGAGCCGGACAAGCTGGCGGAATCGGCCCTGCGGGCCTTCTTCGAGTTCATCCGCGACGACCCGCGGCGCGCGCGCGTCGCGCTGATCGATGCCCTGAACGTGGGCGGCGAAATGCAGACCGCGTTCGACAAGGCACAGGAAGACTTTGCGCTGTTGATCCAGGGCTTCATGACGCAGATGTTCCCGCGCCTGCCCGAAGCCGGCCTCAACCACAACACCCTGGCACAAGGCCTCGTGGGCTCCAACACCCGCATCGCGACCAAGTGGGTTGCCGACCGGTGCCGCATGCCCCTGGAGGACGTGCTGCGCAACACCTACTCGCTGTTTCAGGCGGCCATCATGTTCGCGCGGGAAGTGGAAGCGCGACTGCCGCCCCCCGAGCGCCCGACAGCGGGCCAGGCTGACAAGGTACTGTCAGGCTGACACCCATGCCGCGTCGTGCCGTGCGCCCTACAGCGCGCACTGAACCGGGTGCGCGCCCAGCGGCCCGGTCAGCACCTCGGGTGCAATGCCGACAAGGAACCCCCGTCGGCCCCCGTTGATCAGAATGCGGTCCAGCGCCAGCACACTGGCCTCCACATACACCGGCACGGCCTTGCGTGTGCCGAACGGAGACGTGCCGCCCACCAGGTAGCCACTGTGCCGCTGGGCCACCTCGGGCTTGCACGGCTGCACCGACTTCACGCCGATGGCTCGCGCCAGGTTCTTGGTGCTGACCTGCCGGTCGCCGTGCATGAGGATGATCAGGGGCGCGCCGCGCTCATCCTCCATCACCAGCGTCTTGATCACCTGGTGCTCGGGCCATCCCAGCTGGCGCGAGGACTCCGCCGTGCCACCATGATCGACGTAGTCGTACGCGTGCTCGGTGTAGCTCACGCCGTGAGCTTTGAGCCATTGTGTTGCGGGGGTTTCGCTGACGTGGGCGGGTTTGCGGGCCATGCTGGTGAGTCTACGTCGGCCGCGGCCCCGTGGCCCAGCCGGGCGTACAGGTTCATGATGGCCACGTGCAACTCACGAAGGTCGACGGGCCGCCCGAAGACCCCGTCGGCCCCCTGCTCCCGTGCTTCCGTCCAATGCGGCGCGCGGTAGCACGGCAGCAGCGCCAGCAAACCACACGGACTGACGTGTCGCAACGCGGCCAGCGGCGCGAAGTCCAGGGGGTCCACCAGGGGCCCTGTGCGGGGCGACAGCGCGAGCAGCACGACATCGGTGCTGCTCGGCGTACAGGCCTCCAGCAAGGTCTCGACATCGGCATGCGGCTGCGTCGGGATGCCCCGCTGACGCAGCGCCTGCACCAGCGACCGGCGCGAGGCGTCGTCGCCATCAACGACATGAACCTGCAGGGGCTGCACCAGCCGGGCCACCTCACCGACGGCAGCCGAGGCCGGCACCCCCAGGAAGTGGCGTACCAACTGCACCGGCGAGGACGCACCGAGGCGCTGCATGGCCTCGCGGCGGTAAACCTTCACCGTGGCCACGCTCAGCCCGAGGCGCTCGGCCACCTCGGCATTGGTCAGCCCCCGGGCCACCAGGGCGCCGACAGCGAACTGGCGCGGCGTCAAGGCCACGCGGGCAGCCCGCTGGGAATCTTGTTGCTTTGAACTGGCGGACATCGTCCCACCCCTGGTCACGAATTCGTTGTCTTTGCGACACCCGGAAACAAGCGGCGTGCCACGTGATGATAACTGTCGGCACGCCGACATCCTAGAAAAACGGACGCAACCAACCTAAAAGGGGTAGGGACAAGGGGCGGCACAATGGGTGTTCACGGCATCGGAGGCACAACGCATGAGCGGACCGCGTCGACGCAAGCAGATCAAGCTCGCCCTGCAGGGCGGTGGGTCCCATGGCGCCTTCACGTGGGGCGTGCTTGACCGCCTGCTGGAAGACGAACGGCTCGAGATCGAGGCGGTCAGTGGCGCCAGCGCGGGCGCCATGAACGCCGCCGTGCTGGCCGATGGGCTGCAGGCGGGCGGACGTGCCGCGGCGCGGGACGCCTTGCGGCGCTTCTGGACAGCAGTGGGCCGCGCAGCACCGGGTGGCTGGATGCACACCTTTTCAGGCACAGACGGCACACCGGCACCCCTGCCCATGCAGTGGATGGCCGGCTGGATGGCGCTGTGGTCGCCGCGCAGCTTTCTGCCGGGCACCCACGCCCTGGCCGACATCGTGCGGAACACCATCGATTTCGACCGGGTGCGCCGCTGCAACCGGGTCAAGGTCTGCATCTCGGCCACGCACGTGCAGACCGGCGCACTGAAGCTGTTCCGCCAGCATGAACTCAGCGCAGACGCCTTGATGGCTTCGGCCTGCCTGCCGCTGCTGTTCGGCAGCGTGACGGTGGAGGGCGAGGCCTACTGGGACGGCGGCTTCGTCGGCAACCCCCCGCTGCTGCCGCTGATGACCGAAGGGAGCACCGACGACCTGGTGCTGGTCCAGATCAACCCGTCGTTCCGGCAGGCCGTGCCGGTCACGCCGCGGCAGATCCTGGACCGCACCAACGAGATCACCTTCAATGGCGCCCTGCTGAAAGACCTGCGCACACTGGCTCTGGTGCAGGCCGCGCTGCGCGAAGAACACGAGCCCGGGCATGTGCCGCCTCGCCGGGCCACGCTGTTTCGCCACGTCGAAGCCTTGCGCCTGCACCGCATCGATGCCGAGAAGGCGCTGCTCGGACTCGGCGCAGGCAGCAAGCTGGACGCGGGCTGGCCCCAGTTGCAACGCCTGCACCGCATCGGCCGGGATGCGGCCGACCAGTGGCTGCAGACCCACTTCACCCACCTGGGGCGCCGCGGCACCGTGGCGCTGTCCCAGTACGCCTGAACGGAGGACGAATGGAAAGCCTGATCGGAATGCTGCTTGCCCTGGCCCTGCTGATTGCCCTGGCCTACCGCGGCATCAGCGTGCTGCTGCTGGCGCCGGTGGCCGCCTTGCTGGCCGTGGCCTTCAGCGGCGCGCCCCTGCTCGCCAGCTACACGCAGGTCTTCATGCCGGCGCTGG
>JAJUHM010000011.1 GCA_029279925.1 Aquabacterium olei | reverse complement strand
GCGGATGGCCTCCAGCAGGCGCAGCGCACCGATGCCATCGGCGTTGGCCGTGTACTCCGGCTCCTCGAACGAGACCGCCACGTGGCTTTGCGCCGCCAGGTTGTAGATCTCGTCAGGCTGCACCTTCTGCACGATGCGCACAAGGCTGGTGCTGTCCGTCAGGTCGCCGTAGTGCAACACGAAGTTGCGGTTATCGACGTGCGGGTCTTGATAGAGATGGTCGATGCGGTCGGTGTTGAACAGGCTGGAGCGGCGCTTGATGCCGTGCACCTCGTAGCCCTTGTTCAGCAGGAACTCTGCAAGATACGAGCCGTCTTGACCCGTGACCCCTGTAATGAGTGCAACTTTTTTTGTCATGCCTACCCTGAGTGCCCTTACGGGAAAACGCGATATGTCACTCTAAAGCAGGGCCTGTGCCGAATCTACGAATTGAAACAGTGCAACACCACCCTAAGTGCGGGGCACCAGCGGGATAGCCCCCCTCGGGTAAGTCCATATCTCAAGTCCACCGGCCAAAGGGCCGATACCAAACGAGTGTTTCGACAAGCAGATGGAGAGGGACATGGGCTGGATCACTTGGTTACGGAAGTTCTCGATTCGGTCGCGCCTGATTGCCTGCATGGTGCTGGTGGTGGGCATCGGCACCGTGGTGGGCGTGGGGATGACGCTGAAGCTGAACGCGCTGAGGGGCGAGGTGGAAGGCTTCGCCAGCCACGAATTCGAGGCCACACAAAGCATGGCCGAGCTGGCCCTGCAAATGGGCCGGCTGCGCGGCTTCGAGAAGTCGGCCATCATCCACGCGGGCGATTCGGTCTCGGCCGAGGCCGACCGGGTGTCGTGGAACAAGAGCCTCGAGAGCAGCCGCGCGGCCATCGCGCACATCAGGCAGACGCTGACCGAGCCTGACCTGGTCGAGCAGATCGACGCGCTGCAGAGCAAGCTGAATGGCTATGCCGAGACCCTGGCGCCCTCGCTGACCCACATGGCCGAGGGCGAGCTGAACACGCCTCCGGATGCCTACGCCGCCACCGAAGCGGCCCGCAGCAAGGCCGATGTGCTGGAGTCGAGCACCACGGCGCTGCAGGAGCGCCTGGCCAACCTGGCCCAGCAGCGTCGCGACCGCTCGGCCGACACTGCCACCGAAACCGTGATCTGGCTGTGGGTGCTGCTGCTGTCGCCCGGCATCATCTTCCTGCCGCTGATGGGACTGACCATCGCCTCGATTACCGGGCCGCTGCGCCGGGCGGAAGACATCACCCAGGCCATTGCCCACGGTGACCTGACCCGCGAGATCGCGCCCAAGGGCAACGACGAAATCGCCCACCTGATGCTGTCGATGAAGAGCATGCAGGCCGGTCTGCGCGAGATGGTGGCCTCGGTGCGCATGTCGTCGGAAAGCATGCTGACCGCCAGCACCGAAATTGCCGCCGGCAACCAGGATCTGTCGACCCGCACCGAGCAGACGGCATCCAACCTGCAGGCCGCGGCCTCGTCGATGGACGAACTGAGCAAGACGGTCGAGCACTCGGCCGAATCCGCCAGCGTGGCCAACCACCTGGCCGACACCGCCAGCCAACGTGCCGCTCAAGGCGGCGAGGTGGTGGAAAGCGTCGTGGCGCAGATGGAGCAGATCACCCAGGCTTCGCGTCAGATCGCCGACATCATTGGCGTGATCGATGGCATCGCCTTCCAGACCAACATCCTGGCGCTGAACGCCGCGGTGGAAGCCGCGCGCGCCGGCGAGCAAGGCCGCGGCTTTGCCGTGGTGGCCGGCGAAGTGCGATCCCTCGCGCAGCGCAGCGCCGAGGCCGCCCGCGAAATCAAGACGCTGATCGGCCAGTCGGTCGACCGGGTGGAGACGGGTTCACAGAAAGTGCGGGAAGCCGGCACCGTCATGCAGGAAATCGTCGACTCGATCCAGCGCGTCACGCAGGCCATGAGCGAGATCGCCGATGCCACGCGCCAGCAGTCGTCGGGCATCGGCATGGTGACCGAATCGGTCAACCAGCTGGATCAGATGACGCAGCAAAACGCCGCATTGGTGGAGCAATCGGCAGCCGCGGCCGACAGCCTGCGCCAGCAGGCGGCCGACCTGTCACGCACGGTGCAGCGCTTCCACCTGGATCCGGCCTGATTCAGTCCTGTCCGAACAGATCGCGGCTGTAGACCTTGTCGAGCACGTCCTGCAGGTCGGGGCCGATGCGGTTGGCCACGATCACGTCGGACTGGGCCTTGAACGCGGCCAGGTCCTTGATGACCCGGGAGTTGAAGAACTCGTCTTCTTCCAGCACCGGCTCGTACAGGATCACTTCCACGCCCTTGGCCTTGATGCGCTTCATCACGCCCTGGATCGAGCTGGCGCGGAAGTTGTCGCTGCCCGCCTTCATGATCAGGCGGTAGATGCCCACCACCTTGGGCTTGCGCGCCAGGATGCTGTCGGCCACGAAGTCCTTGCGCGTGGTGTTGGACGTGACGATGGCGCCGATCAGGTTCTGCGGCACGGCCGAGTAATTGGCCAGCAGCTGCTTGGTGTCCTTGGGCAGGCAGTAGCCGCCGTAGCCGAAGCTCGGGTTGTTGTAGTGCGTGCCCACGCGCGGGTCCAGGCACACGCCGTCGATGATCTCGCGGCTGTTCAGGCCGTGCGTCTGGGCGTAGGTGTCCAGCTCGTTGAAGTAGGCCACGCGCATCGCCAGGTACGTGTTGGCGAACAGCTTGATGGCCTCGGCTTCCGACGAGCCCGTCAGCAGCACCTGCACCTCGGGCTTGAGCGAAGCCTGCTTCAGCAAACCGGCAAAACGCTCGGCCCGCGCAGAACGCTCGCCCACCACGATGCGGCTGGGGTACAGGTTGTCGTGCAGCGCACGGCCTTCGCGCAGGAACTCGGGCGAGAAGATCACCTGGCTGGTGTTGAACTTGGCGTTCACCTCGTCGGTGTCGCCCACGGGGATGGTCGACTTGATCACCATCACCGCCTTCGGGTTGACCTTCAGCACCTCCTGGATCACGGCCTCGACGCTGCGCGTGTTGAAGCGGTTGGTGTCGGGGTCGTAGTCGGTCGGGGTGGCGATCACCACGTACTCGGCTTCGGCACAGGCCTCGGCGGCGTTCGTGGTGGCGCGCAGGTTCAGCTTTTCGGTCTGCAGGAAGCGGGTGATGTCGGCGTCTTCAATGGGCGAGACGCCGTTGTTCACCATGTCGACCCGGGCCGGGGTGATGTCGACGGCCACCACCTCGTTCTGGCGGGCCAGCAGCACGGCCATGGACATGCCGACGTAACCCAGACCCACGACGGCGATCTTGGAAGGAGCTTGTTGGGACGAGGCGGGCGTGGTGCTGGTCATGGGTTGGGCGGCCTGCGAATGACGGATGAAGAGAATGGGAACAATCCTAACCGCCTTCGCTTTGTGCGGGGCAGCATGCTGTGGCGCTGCACGCAAGCCGAGACACGGGTCCCACCCACACCGGGGGGAGCGATGCGCGGATAATCAGGCCCATGAAGCTGCGTTTCACCAAGATGCACGGCGCGGGCAACGACTTCGTCGTGCTGGACGCCACCCGTTCGCCGCTCGATCTGAGCCCGGCGCAGTACCGCTTTCTGGCTGACCGCCGCTTCGGCATCGGGGCCGACCAGATCCTGATCGTCGAGCCCGGCGATCCGGCCCGCGGCACCGACTTCACCTACCGCATCATGAACGCCGACGGCGGCGAGGTAGAACAGTGCGGCAACGGCGCGCGCTGCTTTGCCCGCTTCGTTCACGACACCGGGCTGACCGCCAAGGACGTGATCCGCGTGCAGACCATGAAGGCCGTGATCGAGCCGCGCCTGCAGGCCGATGGCCGGGTCACGGTGGACATGGGCGCGCCCTTCCTGGTGCCGGCCGAGGTGCCGTTTGACAGCACGGGCCTCACGCCCCGCATGGAAAACGGCTGCGAACTCTGGCCCATCGAGCTGGCCAACCACCCGGTGGAAGTGGCCGTGGTCAGCATGGGCAACCCGCACGCCGTGATGCGGGTGGACAGCACCGAGCACGCCCCGGTGGACGAGCTAGGCCCCCAGATCGAAGGCCACAGCCGCTTCCCCCGCCGTGTCAACGCCGGCTTCATGGAGGTGGTGAGCCGCGGCCACATCCGCCTGCGCGTGTACGAACGCGGCTCGGGCGAAACGCTGGCCTGCGGCTCGGGCGCATGTGCGGCCGTCGTGGCCGGCATCCGCCTGGGCTGGCTGGATGACACCGTGGACGTCGACATGCCCGGTGGCCGCCTCACCATCCGTTGGGCGGGCCCCGGTACGCCCGTGCTCATGACCGGTCCGGCCGTCAAGGTGTTTGACGGCGAAATCGACGTGCCCGCGCTCTGAACCCTTCTGAACCGACTTCCCCCATGACCCTGCAAGGCATCACCGAAGAAGAAATCGCCAACTACCTGGTGAACACCCCGGCGTTTTTCGAGCGCCACGCGCAGCTGCTGGCCAGCATCACGCTCAGCAGCCCGCATGGCGGCCGGGCCGTGTCGCTGCAAGAGCGACAGATGGAGATGCTGCGCGACAAGATCCGCGGGCTGGAAAAGCGCATCATGGACATGATCCGCCTCAGCCAGGAGAACGAGGCCATCGTGCACCGCCTGCACCTGTGGGTGCGCAGCGTCCTGCTGTGCCATGACGATGCGGCCTTGCCCGACACCGTCGTCAAGGGCCTGCAGGACCAGTTCCTGATTCCGCAAGCGGCGGTGCGCATCTGGGGCACCACCGCGCACCCTGTGCGCGCGGCGCTGGCCGAACAGGCCGATGCCCTGCCCGCCCTGCAGCCCGTGAGCGACGACGCCCGCAGCTTTGCCGGCAGCCTGAGCCAGCCCTACTGCGGCGTGAACGCCGGCTTCGAGGCATCGAAGTGGCTGGAAGACGCCAGCACCGTCACCTCGCTGGCCCTGATCCCGCTGCACCGCGATGGCGCATGCTTCGGTCTGCTGGTGCTCGGCTCGCCCGATCCGACCCGCTACACGGCGGACATGGGCGTGGAGTTTCTGGTGCAGGTGGGCGAGGTGGCGGGGGCATCGTTGAGCCGCTTGCTGGGCTGACATGACGCTTGCGCCGGGCGCCGATCTCATCGCCCAGCACCTGACTTACCAGCGCACCCAGCGCCGCTTGGCCGAGCGCACGCTGGCGATGTACGGCGATGCCTTCACCCGCCTGCAGGCGCTGTGCGACAAGGAAGGCCTGGCGCTGGACGCCATTCGGCCGCACCACGTGCGCGGCTGGATCGCCCGCTTGCACGCGCAGGGGCTGGGCCCTCGCAGCCTGGCCATCACGCTGGCGGCTTGGCGCGGGCTGTTCAAGTGGATGGGCCGGGAGCGACTGGTGGCGGCGAACCCGGTGGATGGCATCAAGCCCCCGAAGGCGCCCAAGCCCCTGCCCAAAGCCCTGTCGGTGGACGACGCAGTGGCCCTGGCGGAACAAGCGCCTCGGCTGACGCCGACACCCGCGGCATCCCAGGCCGCCGCCACACGCCAGGAGCGAGAGGCCCCCTGGCTGGCAGCCCGCGACACGGCCATGATCGAGTTGCTCTACAGCAGCGGCCTGCGCAGCGCCGAACTGATCGGGCTGGACGTGCAGGCTGCCCCCGAAGCCGCAGGCTGGATCGACCTGCAGGCCGCCGAGGCCCATGTGCTGGGCAAAGGCCACAAGCGCCGCAGCGTGCCCGTGGGCGCAGCCGCGAGGCGCGCCCTGCGCCACTGGCTGGACGTGCGCGCCAGCCTGACGCCACCGCAAGACAACGCCCTGTTCATCAGCCGCCTCGGCACGCGCATCACGCCCGCGCAACTGCGCAACCGGCTCAAGCAACTGGCACAGCAGGCCGGGCTGCCCACGCACGTGCACCCGCACATGCTGCGCCACAGCTTTGCCAGCCACCTGCTGCAATCCAGTGGCGACCTGCGCGCCGTGCAGGAGTTGCTGGGCCATGCCCACATCACCACCACGCAGGTCTACACCAAGCTCGACTTTCAGCACCTGGCCAAGGTGTACGACGCGGCCCACCCGCGCGCCAAGCGCAAGGCCTGACGCCACCGATCGAAGCCCCTGAGGGACAATTCGGGTTTTGCACACACCCGGTTCCGAAGATGAAAACGATCACCCTGCGCGCTGGCAAAGAACGCTCGCTGTTGCGTCACCACCCCTGGGTCTTCCAGGGCAGCATCGCCAAAGGCGGTGCCGATGCGGGCGAAACGGTGCGGGTGGAGTCGCACGACGGGAAGTTCCTGGCCTGGGCGGCGTTCAGCCCCAGCTCGCAGATCCGGGTGCGTGCCTGGAGCTTTGACGAGGCCGAGCGCATCGACGCCGCCTTTTTCCAGCGCCGCGTGGAGCAGGCCGTGGCCCTGCGCCGCCGCCTGGGCATCGATTCGAACGGCATCCGCCTGATCCACGGTGAAGCCGATGGCCTGCCCGGCCTGATCGTCGACCAGTACGACGACCTGCTGAGTGCGCAGTTTCTGGGCGCCGGCACCGAGCGCTGGAAGGACGCCATTGCCGATGCGCTGCTGGCGGCCACTGGCTGCACCTACCTGTACGAGCGCTCGGATTCGGGCGTGCGCGGGCTGGAAGGCCTGGCGCCCGTGACCGGCTGGCTGCGCCACCCCGAGACGGCCGACGGCAGCCGCCGCGCCACCGAGGTCACCATCCACGAAAACGGCTGGAAGCTGACGCTGGACGTGGCCGAGGGCCACAAGACCGGCTATTACCTGGACCAGCGCGACAACCGGGGCCTGTTTGCCCGCCTGGTGCGTGAAATGGGCTGCAAGACGGTGCTGAACTGCTACAGCTACACCGGCGGCTTCAGCGTGGCCGCGCTGGCCGGTGGCGCCACCGAGGTGACCAGCGTCGACTCTTCAGGCCCTGCCCTGGCCCGTGCGACGGCGCACGTGACGCTGAACGGCTTCGACGCCGGGGCGCACACCGCGCTGGACGCGGACGTGAACGGCACGCTGCGGCGCTTCATCAAGGAAGGCCGCACGTTCGACGCCATCGTGCTGGACCCGCCGAAGTTCGCCCCCAGCGCAGCCCATGCCGACCGCGCCAGCCGCGCTTACAAGGACATCAACCGCCTGGCGTTCAAGCTGCTGAACCCAGGAGGCCTGCTGCTGACGTTCTCGTGCTCGGGCGGCATCGGCGCGGAGCTGTTCCACAAGATCGTGGCCGGTGCCGGGCTGGATGCGCAGGTGGATGGCTACCTGCTGCGCCGGCTGGAGGCCACGTCCGACCATCCGACGACGATCTGCTTCCCGGAAGGGGAGTATCTGAAGGGGCTCGCCATCGTCCGCAAGGACGACAGGAGGGAAAGCACCGACTTTGGGCACTGAGGCGCGGGATGCACACGGAACGGAATCGTACCTAGACTTGTTACGTCTGTAACGATTTCCATCTCACATCATGCGCTCCCCCTCTTCCCTCATGCGCGCCGCTGCAGCGGCCACCCTGCTGTGTGCATCGGCTGCGTCACACGCTGCTTATCTGGACGGCACCACGGTGTCGTACGCGTATAAGGTCATCTACCCCGACGGTTACACGCAGTACCAGGTGGGCCCGGTGCAGGCGACGGTGGATTCGGGCGTCGAGTTCACGTACGGCGGTCCTTTCTCGGGCATTGCCGAGCTCGACTTTTCCGACGGAAGTATTTCGTTCCTGATGAAGAGCAGCCCTGCGTTCTTTGACGTTCCGTTTCAAGGCATGGTGCTGGGCTTGAGCAGCTCTCTCGCGCCGCTGAAGTCGGTGTCATTCTCCAGCGACACCTCCAGCGTCTTTCTGGGCAGCGGCGTCCTGTCGTTTGACCAGCACACCATCTCCATCAACATGCGCAACATGCATTTCTCGGGCGGCGAGCGGTTCACCTTGAACCTGACGCCGGCCCCCGTGCCTGAAGCTCAGACATACGCACTCGCCTTGGCTGGTCTGGGTGTGGTCGGCATCTCCTCCCTGCGCCGACGCGCTGCGAAGCGGGCCCTCGAAGCGTAAAGCCCGTGTGGGATCCCTCACCAAATCGAGGGAGTGAGCCACACTACTGACGCATCAATCTGCGAAGATGCGTCAGTTATGCAAGCAACTGTTCCTCGCCCGCCCACCACGCTGGAGTACGGCCTGCTTCTGGCCGGCTTTCTGGCCATGTACATCCCCACGTACATCACGCTGGACAGAGATGTCTGGAGCGTCGTGGGGCAAGGTCATGGCCCGGTCATGGTCGCGCTCACCTTGTGGCTGACCAAGCAGCGCTGGCCTGCGCTCGTGGCGCTGGACCGCCAGCCCGGCGGTCTGGCTCGCACCGTGGGCTTTGCGGCTGTGCTGCTGGGCCTTGCGATGTACGTGCTGGGCCGCTCGCAAAACCACAACGGGCTGGACGCCGGCTCGCAGATTCCTCTGTTCACCGGCTTGCTGCTGATGTACGGCGGTTGGCCTGCCGTCAAGCTGATGGCGCTACCGCTGGTGTTCGTCATCACGGTGGTGCCGTTGCCCGGCTCGGTGGTGGCCGCCCTCACGGGGCCACTCAAGTCCGGGGTGTCGGTGGTGGCGGAGCAGATCCTGCACTGGTTCGACTACCCGATCGGGCGTGCGGGCGTCACGCTGGTGATCGGCCCCTACAAACTGCTGGTGGCCGACGCCTGTGCCGGGCTGAACTCCATCTTCGCGTTGGAAGCCATCGGGGTCTTCTACCTCAGCCTGCAGCAGTACACCGAGCGCAGCCGCAACGTGATCCTGGCGCTGCTGATCCTGCCGATCTCGTTCGCATCGAACGTGCTGCGTGTGATCGCGCTGGTCCTCATCACCTACTACTTCGGTGACGAGGTGGGCCAGGGCTTCGTCCACGAGTTTGCGGGCATCTTCCTCATGGTGGTGGCCACCGTGCTGACGATTGCGACCGACACCCTGCTTGGCTTGACGATCTACCGCCGCAAGCGCGCGGCCTGACGCATTCAGCGAACGAAGACATGACGCACATCGACCGACGCCTGGTTGTGACAGCGGGCCTGGCCACGCTGATGGCGGGTGCCGCCGGCGCTGCACGGCATTTCACACCACGCACATACCTGGCAGACACGCGCCCCCCCGTCAAGCTGGATGAGATGGTGCCGGCACAGTTTGGCGAATGGCGCCCGGACCCGAAACAGGCACCGCTGGTGATCGACCCCAGCCAACTGGAACTGGCCAACAAGCTGTATCAGGAAACCCTGAACCGCACCTACGTGGACAACGCCGGGCACCGGATGATGCTGACGATTGCCTACGGGCGGGACCAGAGCGAAGGGGTACAGCTTCACACGCCCGAGTTCTGTTACCCCGCCTCCGGCATTCCCGTGGGCCCGGCCACGCACCAGACCATCTCGCTGGGCTTCAAGCAGCAGCCGGTGGTGAGGCTGGTGGGTCGGCGTAGCAATGGGCTGCTCGAACCGATCACTTACTGGGTGACGATGGGAGACTACGTCGTGAATGGGGGCCCCAGGGCGCGCAGAGACACCCGTTTCAAGTATGGCTTCGAGGGGTTCATTCCGGATGGGGCGCTGTTTCGGCTGTCGAGCATCGGCATGGAACCGGCGGCGGAGTATGCCGTGCAGGAGCGTTTCCTGCGCGAGATGTTTGCGGCGCTGAAGCCAGCGGAGCAGGTGCGCCTCGCAGGAAGTCGTACACACGAAAGCGCTTGGTCGGCCTGATCGAGCGATGGGCAGCGTTTTGGATCATTGTTCATGAGCCTTGTCGAATCAGGGCTTCGCGCAGTCAAGTGGAACACGGTCACGACGGTTCTGCGGTTCTTGCTACAGCTGGCCGCCCAGGTCGTCTTGGCTCGCTATCTCGGGCCTGACAACTACGGCGTGTTTGGAATCGGCCTGCTCGTCCTGACGTTCTCTACCTTTCTGGCGAACTTCGGGCTGGGCCAAAGTCTCCTTCACCGAAAAGAACTGGGCGAGGAAGACATCCGGTTTGCCTTCACGTGGCAGGTCATGGCTGGCTTCGGTGCCGCGGCTGCCGTCTGGCTTGCAGCCCCCTACGTGGCCGAGTTCTTTCGTGAGCCGCGCGCCGAAGCAGCCATTCGTTGGCTGTCGCTGACGTGCATTTTCAGCGCTGCCTCTTCGCCGGCAGGCAACCTCGCTCAGCGAGATCTGAAGTTCAAAGAGCTTGGGCTCGCACAACTCGCGAGTTACTTCGTGGGATACATCTTGGTGGGCGTGCCCATGGCCATGATGGGCTTTGGCTACGAAGCCCTGGTGGCCGCTTGGTTGATCCAAAGCGGGGGGGTGGCTGCAGCCAGTTTCGCCTTGCACCCCCACTCCGTGAAGCCATTGTTCTCTTATCAGCAGTCGGGGGTGGCGGCAAACCTGAGCGGCATCGTGTTCGCCACCAACCTCGTCAACTGGATCCTCACCAATCTTGACCGGATTGCCGTGGGCCGGCTGCTGGACACGCGGGCGCTGGGGGTCTACTCCGTCAGCTATAACCTGGCCACCATGCCGAACAGCCTTCTGCTGTCTTCATTGCAGCCCACACTGATGGCTGTGGGGGCGCGGATGCAAGGCGAGAACGAGCGCCTGAAGCGAGGTTATCTCCAGATCCTGGCGTTTGTCTGGGTGGTGCTGTTGCCCGCTTTCTCGCTGCTTTCGGCTGCCTCCGAGCAAATCATCTCGGTGCTGTACGGAGCAAAATGGCAAGAGGCTGCACCAGTGTTGCGCATGACCTTTCTCGCCATGCCGGCGCTCCTGACCACGGGACTTTCCACGCCGATTTTGTGGGGCAGCGGCAAGCGTCACCTGGAGGCGACATTACAAGCGCCCGTCATCCTTGTGGCACTGGCCGCTTATGGGGGGATGTACCTGACCGTGGGCGGGGACCTCTTCTTGGCAGCCGCTTTGGCGGTTTCGATCATGGTGCTGCGGATGAGCATTGTCTTTGCTGCCACAGCGCGTGCGGTGGGCTTGCCTGTCAGGTCGGTCGCGCCCCTGATATGCCGAGGGCTCGCGCTCGGAGCCATGACGTACGGCCTTTATCTCGGCGTCGAGGCCGCGTTGGTGGGCCAGGCCGCCTTGGTGATCGCGCTCGCCGGCGGTGCTGCCGTGGTGTGTGCAGGCACCGCCCTCGCTTGCATCGACCCGCGGCTCCTCGGCGAACCGACCATCGAGCTGCTGTGCCGCCTGGCGCCAACCCTGACGAAGTTTCTGAAGCGCAAGCAATGACCATCAACATCGCAGTCATCATCTTCGGCATTCCCAGATCGACAGATGTGACGCTGGAACCGTTCATGCGCCACCTGGTCGAGCCAGCCAGGGAGGTGGGAAAGGTCTCGCTGTTCGGGCATCTGTATGAGCAGAGCGCCGTGCACAACCCGCGGTCGGGCGAAAGCAGCGTTCTGGATATTGCAAATTACGATGCACTGCGCGAGCACTTCCATCTGATCACCGAGCCCCCCGGGGCGGCACAGCGTGAGCCAAGATGGAGCACGCTCCGGAACGCTGGCGACTTCTACGAGGATGAGTTCAAGTCCCTCGGCAACCTGATTCACCAGCTTCACTCCATCAAGTCGGCCTACACGCTCGCGGTCGAGCAGGCTGATCCCGACGTGTTTGTTTTCGCGCGTCCGGATCTGCTGTACCACGAGTCCATTCCCGCGACCGCGTTCACCGATGCGGCGAAGAACCCGCTTCGCTGCTACTTGCCTGCCTGGCAGTGGTGGGGCGGATTCAACGACCGCTTGGCCGTTTGCGGCCGACGCGCGGCCATGTTCTGGGCTCAGCGCCTTGATATGACCGCGCGCTATTGCAAGGAGACGGGCCTGCCACTGCACGCTGAAAAACTGCTTCGCCATGCGCTGTGCACAAACGATGTGCAACTGCGACTGCTGCCTGTGCGAGCCAGCAGAGTCAGGGTCGGCGGCGCCGTTCACGACGAGATATTCGACCCGATGACGACGTACAGCTCTCGGTCGGGCCTCTTGAAGATGATCAAGGCCGCCACGCTGACCAGCCTAGGGATCTGAAAGGGGCAAGCCATGCTGTTTTCCGTCGTGATCCCGCTGTACAACAAGCGCGCCTTCATCGGGCTGACCCTGGACTGCCTGTTCCAGCAGACATGCCCGGACTTCGAGGTGATCGTGGTAGATGACGGCTCAACAGACGGGGGGCCGGAGTTCATCGAGAACGCCTACTCGGAGCCACGGCTCCGCCTCATTCGGCAGGCAAATGCAGGCGTCTCGGCAGCGCGCAACAAAGGCATTCAGGAAGCCAAGGGCGAGTGGGTGGCGTTTCTTGATGCGGATGACTGCTGGCACCCGGATTACCTTGCTTGCTTGCAGCGGCTGATCTCGGCGCACCCGAACGTCGACATGGTGACGGCGAAGCTGCGTTTCATTCCTGATTCGACGAATTGGTCGCCATTGCCGTGGACCGTCTACGACCCTGACATGCCGGCCGAGATCATCACTGACCTGCCGGGTCGTTGGATGAAGGGCATCCCTTTCAGCACGTCGGCCGTCTGCGTGCGGCGCGCGCGCTTGCAACAGATGCAGCCCTGCTTCGAACCTGGTGAGTCGAATGGCGAGGATCTGGATCTCTGGTTCCGCCTGGCAGAGTGCACCCCCGTCGCGTGGATGCCCCAAGAGTTGATGGCCTACCGCGCCGCAGCAGCGGGAGGCCTGACGAGCCAGCACAAGGCCTTGGCAGAACCGCCGTACCTGGCTCGCATGGCAGCACGTGCCAGGAGTGGTCGCCTCAGCGCGATGGCAGCCCATGCTGCTTTGAAGTTCGTTGCCGACCAACGGGTCACTCTCGCGCGGACGGCTTTCATGCGAGGTGATCGTCGCGCTGCATGGCAGTGGCTGTGGCGCAGCGGCGGTCATCGCTTCACTCGGCGTTGGTATGTCTCTCTGGTCATGATGGCCTTGCTGCCCTCCTCCATCATGAAGCGGTGGGAGTCATGGCGCGTCTCCAGGGCCACAAGCGGTCAAGCCATCGTGTAACCCATCTTTTGCCATGAGCTTCTTTGAAGATTTACGTGTCGCCCGCGAAGGCGTGCTTTCTCTCGGCTTCTGGGCCCTCCAGGTCTACCGCTTCGGGCATCTGCGATATCGCTTTCGCACGCCCCTGATTCGCTACCCCCTGGGGGCGCTGCATCTGGTCCTGGCCAAGCTCGCCGAGATGTTTTGCGGGGTCACGATCGGCGTGTCGGCCAAGATCGGGCGGCGGCTCATCATCGAGCACTCGGGGGCCATCGTCGTGCATGGCAACGCCGAGATCGGCGACGACTGCATCATCCGTCAGGGTGTGACCATCGGGAACCGGTATCTGCACGACCCGTTCGGTGCACCCGTCATCGGCAACCGCGTGAACATCGGTGCGGGCGCAAAGATCCTGGGCCGCGTGCGCATTGGCGATGATGCAGAGATCGGCGCCAACGCAGTGGTCATCAAGGACGTCCCGGCGGGGGCCGTCGCAGTCGGTGTGCCCGCTCGGATACTGGAGAAGAAAACCCCGCCGGCAAGAGAAAGCGCAGCGCCATGAGCAGGCCTTGTACGGTCTCGGTGGTCATCAAGGCCCTGAACGAAGAACGACGAATTGAGGCGGCGGTGCAGAGCGCCTTGGCCGCGGTCGCGGAGGTGGGTGGAGAGGTGATCCTGGCCGATTCGTGCTCGACCGATCGCACGGTCGAGATCGCCTCACGCTATCCCATCACCATCGTGCAACTGGCCAACCCAGCTGAACGGTGCTGCGGCGCCGGGCCCCAGATGGGGTACCAGCATGCCAAGGGTGAATTCATCTACATCCTGGACGGCGACATGAAGATGCTGCCGGGCTTCCTGCCCGCCGCCGTCGCGTATATGAGGCAGCATCCGAACGTCGTCGGTGTCGGTGGCATGGTGGTCGAGATGAACAAGGAAAGCCTGGAGTACATCGCCCGCATGGAGCGGGCGTCGGGCCATATGCAGCCGGGCGAGGTCGACCGACTCGACATGGGCGGGCTCTATCGCAAGGCCGCGGTCGATGCCACCGGCTATTTCTCAGACCGCAACCTGCACAGCTATGAAGAGTTTGACCTGGCGGTGCGCTTGCGCGTGCGCGGAGGCAGGCTTTGGCGCCTGAACGTGGAGTCGGTTCAGCACCACGGGCACGATGCGCCGCCTTATGCGTTGCTGAGGCGGCGTTGGCAGAGCAAGTACATCTGTGGACTCGGAGAGCTGCTGAAAGCGTCCTGGGGGCAGCCGCAGCTCAGGCTCATGCTGACCGGCGTGCGGGAGCTCAAGCTTTACGTCGCCGTGCTGGTGTGGTGGGCATGCTTGCTCATGATCGCGCTCCTCCCGCCCGAGGTCTCCGGCAAAATGCTCGGCCTCCTCAGCTTGCTGGGGCTGCCGCTGGTCGCCATGGCCTGGAAAAAACGCTCACTGCGAAAGGCTGTGTTCTCGGTGGTCTCGTGGTCATTCAACACTGCCGGCCTAGTGCGCGGGGTTCTTCAGCCTCGGGTAAGCCCACGAACCGCTGTATCCACGCTGGTGGTGCGTCAAGAAGAACACAAAACAGGGGCGAAACAGGTATGAGCGGCAAAACTGTCTTCGCCGCAAAGTGGCAGTTCAACTTCACTCGGCGCAAGGTGACTCAGCGCATGGGCGCCAAGTTGCGATCTGTGGCGCGGCTTGCTGACATACCCGGGAGCGCTAATGTGCTGCTGGTGACAGTTCAACACGAACTGGCCGAGACTCAGGCCTATCCCTTTCATTTCTATCGCGCAAGGCTGAAGGCCGCAGGGGTGAAGTTCGTGGAACTCCCCGTGGACGCGGTGCCGCGCGGCGCCGCTGTCCAGGTTATCAGTCGCAACATCAAGCGCATCTTCTTCCAACCCACACTCAACATGCCGGGGGCCGATGCCGCCGCAGCGATCCAGACGCTTTTGGCAGCATTCCCTGCAGCGAAGGTCGCCTTTCTTGACTGGTTCGCACCACTGCATTTGCACCCCGCTGCCGCCGTTGCTCCGCTCATCGACGTTTACGTCAAGAAGCAAGTATTCAGGGATTTCAGTGCCTTTCAGCAGCCCGTAGTTGGCGACACCAACCTGAGCGACCACTACGCCAGGAAGCACGGTCTGACCTACCCGCTGTTCAAGCCGGAGGTGCCCGACAGCATCCAGTCGAAACTCCGCTTGTGGAGCAACTTTGGCCTATCTCCGCAGATGGTGGATCTGTTCTTGTCGCCTCTTGCGGACCTCAACGGACGCGGCATTGACCTGCACGCGCGCTTAGCGGCGAATGGCGACCCCTGGTACAAAGTGATGCGCCAGGAAGCCAAGAACGCCGTAGACCGCCTTACGGGCTTATCGATCGCGCAGCACGGCCGCGTGCGGCGGGACCAGTTCTTTGCTGAGCTGGCAAATAGCAAGCTGTGCTTCAGCCCTTTCGGCTACGGCGAAATCTGCTGGCGAGACTATGAAGCGTTCGCGACAGGCTCGCTGTTGATCAAGCCCAGCGTGGAGCATCTGCGAGTGGAGCCGGACATCTTCGTTCCGGACGAAACCTATGTCGCAGTTCCCTGGGATCTAGATGGCCTGCGGGACTGCATATTGGAGCACTTGAGCGACCATGGCAAGCGGTCGCGCATTGCTCGAGCGGCGCATCATCGATACAGGCAATGGATAGAAGCGGGCACGGCTGCTGAAGAAGTGATTGCCTTGTTGTGACGAGTCCGGCCCGCTGTCCGAATTCAGTTAATCGCGCCTTAGTGCAACGCGGTAGCACCGAGCTACCGCACCGGCCATGGCCTCAGCTGAGTAATGGGCGCGATGGTGGGCCTGAGCGGCGATCGCCATGGCCTTAAGGTCTGCATCGCCGCATACAAACGAGGCGATGGCGTCAGCAAGAGCTTGCGCGCTATCGGGCGGGACAACTTTGCCCACATCTGGGATCACTACCTCGGGAATGCCTTCCACGTTGGAGGCGATCACTGGTAGCCCCGTCGCCAAAGCCTCGAGCACAACCATGGGCATGCCTTCTCCATACAAGCTGGGCAAGACAAAGAGATGGAGTTTTTGAAGTTCGCCGTACACGTTTGAGCAGAAGCCCAACCATTCGATCTGGTCCGCCACTCCCAGTTTCTCGGCTGCTGCTTTCACCTGGTGTTCATACGCGGCGGTTTCGAATTTGCCGATGGCGCGAAAACGAACTCTGATGCCGCCGGCACGGAGACGAGCCAGGGCATCGATCAGCACTTCTACTCCTTTCCGAGGCCGGAACAGGGCAGCCATACCAATAACGTACTCTTTGACGGGCTCTTCTCGCATGAAAGAGAGCGGGGAGCCCACCGGAGCTGGCACCCCATTCGGGACCACTGTGATAAGGCGATCTGCAACCCCGCAACCGGACAGGTACGATTTAAGGCTCCGGGATACAGCAATGAAATGTCGGGTCGCCGGAAAAATGAGCAGACGCTCGACCGCACTGTTGACCGCATTGCGCAAGACGCTCTCGGTGTCATGCGCAGCAGGGCTGTGCACATGGTAGACGAGTGGAATAGCCAGCCTTCTTGATACCCAGGCACCAACCAGCCCGGATCGCGGCGTATGGCAGTGAATGAGCGTGCAGTTCTTCTGCCTGGCGAGCGACTCAATCTTACGAAGCGCTGCCAAGTCGAACTTGCTCCGCATTGAAACCGTGGTCAAAGGCACCCGAGAGGCGCGCTTGCGGTCGAAGTCCCCCTCCTTCAAAGCAACGAACTCCACCGGAAAACCGAGGGCAGGTAGTTCCTGGGCCAGGATGTCTTGCACCCTTTCTGCACCGGCGAAATGCTCGCCATTTATGACGTGTAGGATCACAACCCGCCTTTGAAAATCGAGTTTGGTGGGCCGCAGCCGAGGAGCGCACGGCCGGACAGCAGGATCAAGCCGCAGGGGTATGCAATCCGCCGAGGGGGACGACACGCCTGCTGGTTGCGGCCCGATGTCGGTTTCCCGAAAGAATCAGGGCGATCATGATGAACTGAGCGATGTTGGTCGGAGAGACGCTCGACGCGGCTATCGAAACCTCACTGATGGATTGCACCAACAGGCTGACCAACATGAACAAAGAATAAACCCGTGTCTCGGAACCCGTGAACGCCGCGCGCATGACGATCAACAGATAAACAATCAGTCCCAGCAAGCCGACAGTCCCGGCGCGCCCCAAGGTATCGAACCAGAGACTGTGCCCACTTGTGGCATGAGGCATACCAATCTGCATACGGTGAGCAACCCCAAAGAGTTCGAAGCCATAGCCAAAGACCGGGTTTCGCCTCCACTCCTCCTGCGCTACTTCCCAGATCGTGTCGCGCCCGGTAAAGGTGGAAAGCTTTTGCATCTGATCCATGTCAAGGGCCTCTGCTACCCATCGGTCACCGAAGAACAAGGCACCGCATGTGAACAAAAGGATCGAAACCAGGATAAGCCCTCCGCCGACACCCACGAACCCACGGGAACTGGACAGCGCCAATCGGTCGAACAGTCGGCGGCCGGGGAGCACCGCCCAAGGCAAGACAAGGAACAGAGCGGCGATCACCGAGAGCCACACTGCCTTTGCCTGACTCAGTACGAGCGCAACGAAGCAAGCTCCGACGAAGACCCATTGGATGGCCTTGTTCTGAAACGGCATCCGCCAAGCAAGCACCAGCCCGGTGACGCACACCACGGCCAGCGCAATCGCATGCGGAGCCACACCGAACAGACGGGGCATGGCTCCAAAATAGCTCTGTGTATAGGAAGTCTGAAGCGCAACGTCCGGCATCGCTGCAGCAACCAGAAGCGAGAGCAGAATATAGAGCGCAACTGCATTTCTGGCCAACCGGATCAATGTCAACAGCTCGTCTTGATTTAGCAAGCACAGTGCATAGACAAGAATCAGCGGGTAGATGTGTTCGGCACCCATCTCGCCAGGGAAGCGCGAGAAAAAAATAGGCGCGATAACATTACATATCCAGAAAACTGTGAATGCCGTAGCAATCACCATCTGAGGCGGATGTATTCTTCTTCGTTCAAAAATATACCGATACACCGCAAGAGCGAAAGAAACAGCGAGAACGATCGACGCGGCTCGAATGACCCACGACATCCAGCCAAATGCAACGGTGGAACCCGAGGTCATCAGGTCTGTTTCGGTAAGCTGACGTCCAGAGAAGAGCACGGCCATGGCCTGCCCGAAGAGAAAAACCGGAATATACCAAGGAAGCAAGCCTGCCCTAATCCTGTCCCCTGCCTTTACAGCCAAGAACAGGAGCGCAATGGCGAGCAAGCCGGCGGCGGCGGCGAACGAGCCGAGTATGATGTACGACATGGTAAGACCGGTGCGTCAGTCGCTAAGAAGGGATTGCTTCAGCGCGGAGTTCCATCCTCGGCCTTTTGTATACACGCCGAACCCCGATGCAAGTTCCCAGTATGTCCATCCTATGCCATCAGGCTCTGTCATCGACCGGATCATGCGGACATAAGCTGCGCGCGACTCGTCGTCCGCCTGGGTCACTGCTCCAAATTCCCCTAGATGAAGAGGGACACCGACCTTTCGGCTGAAGCTCTTCGCCTCATCCAACTCTCGCTTGACCTGCTTTCTCTGCGCCTCATCGCAACATTTGGTGCCGGTAGGAAGGCGGACGGGAAGCCAAGTGATACCTTGGTGCGTGAAGGCAAACGGCTGGTAATTGTGGATGGCCACGATGACATTTTTGTCGTTCGGCACAAAAGCGGGGTTGAGGGAACTGATCCTGTTCCCCGAAGGCCCCACCATCACAACGCGGGTTGGGTTAGACACCCGAATAATAGCCATGGTCTTCTTGACCAAAGCGGGCCAGCGTTCTCCCTCATACACGCCAGTTGGCTCATTGAGAATTTCGAAGATGAGCTTATCGCTTTCTCCCTTGTACCTCTCGGCAATCTGGCGCCAAATATTGAGAAACCGCTCCTCGACAATGTCGGCATCTACAGCGAACTCGTTCCTGTGAAGCTTTTGCCCGTTTAACTGGCTGTAATGGTGCACGTTCACAATGACGTAGACGCCCCTGCTGAGCAGTGAGCGGATCACCTTGTCGACACGGCCGGCGAAGAACTCGTCCAGGACAGCCTCTCGGCCCTCACTGGCGTGGTTGCTCCAGCGGACAGGCAAGCGAACGGTGTTGAAGTGCTGGGCGGCTACGTCGATGAACTCCGGATCGAGCCGTACTCCCCAGTCGCCCTCTCGCGGCGCATCAAGCATGTTTCCGAGATTGATGCCTTTGCGAAGACTTTTGGCGACATTGCATGCCTTGGCGCTCACCGCACCACACTCCGCGGGCAGGACTGGCTCACTCGCATGTGACCGGGCGGCAAAAGCCAGAACCCCTATGACCGCCGCAGCGAGGGGACCTAAGAACCTGATTTTCGTCATCGGAGCATCCTTTCAGCAGAGCACCCGCTTAGTATCGTAGAACGTGCTCGTTAAGACCCATCCTACGAGCGAGCCACACCAGAAAACCGACACATCGATTAAGCAGGAGTGAAGCATAGGGCTTGAGCAGATAAGCAAGCGACAACTGGCCAAAAACGAAGAGAAGGAGAATCGTTAACGCCGAAGGAGCATCATGAAAATGAGTCGAGACGATTTTGGAAACTGACGGCTGAAGGAATGCAAAAAACACGCCGTTCAGCAGAAAAACATCAAGCGATCGAACACCCAAGGCCTCAAATCCAACTATCCAACACCACTTTCGTTGCGCCAACGTTTTGGCGAAGAGCACAACAGCAAGCGTGCCTGAAACGGCAGTCAAGAGGAAAAAAGGAAGAAAGCCGTAGCTCCCGAGAAAATAGGATACAGCGAAAGGACCAAAGTATCCGGCACACTCAGAAGAGAAACTGTAGGCGCAGCCTCCATTAAACTTATAGGTAAAGCAGAGCACGAGTGATGCCAACACACTTAGTGGTACACAGCACCAAATCGGCATCCGCTGAATGGTGCCAGCGCAGGCTCGCCCCAGAACGAACATTGCAAGACCAGCGCCTACAGCCTGAACTTGGAAAAAGTTAGTCGAAATATCAAGCTGATATGCTAGGACAAAGCCACCCAAGGCACATCCGATCCATATCGTTTTGCTTCCAGGAAGAGATCCAACAAACTCATCCACCAAGAGAACAAAAGCATATGCGACCAGATACCAGAGCACTACCACGCTAAAATAGCGCAGATAGAAAATCGGATGAAGAAGGTGCCATAGACCTCGATCGAAGAGCACAACCGAGGGCAGCCAGAACACCACGTGAACGAGGAGCGCCAGCAGAACCAGAGAAAGAGCGCTGATGACGATGCGACTGCGTGACCTTTTCCGGTAAACCATACCAGAGAGAAAGAAAAACAAGCTCATGTGGAAGCTGTATATTGCCCTCCAGAGAGAGAAAAAGGGGTCGTCAGCAGGCACCCCCTTCGAAAAAAAAATCTCTAGGGAATGCCCCAACACAACCAATGAAACTGCGATTCCCCTGGCAATATCTATCGTTCGATCACGATTTCTTTCTGGCCGCGACATGCCGCTACTCCCCGAACCGGATGATCAAGGTCGGGATGCAGGCCGCAGCGGCAGCTGCCGTGCCGGCGGCGGAGTCTTCGAAAGCCAAGCAGTCGCTTGGATGAACGTCAAAACTGTCCAATGCTCTTAGATAGCATTCGGGATGAGGCTTATGGCTCTTGACATCGTCACCGGTGACGATCAGGTCGAACAAGCCCTGAAGCGCGGCGTTGGCGCCCAGGATGGCCTGCACATTGGCCGCGGACGCCGAAGTGACCAATGCCGCACGCGTTTTGCTGCCACGAGATTGCAGTAAACGAACCAACGGTAGGTTGACCTCCACATCCTTTGCGGCTGCTTGGTACAGTTCAGCCTTGCGCGCCGCGATCGTGGCCGGTTCTGCGGCGACCCCTGCTTCGGACAGGAAAGCAGGCAGGAATTGGCGCCAGTTTTTGCCAAATGCCCGATCCTCAAAATGGTCCTGATCCACCGCCACGCCGACCTCGGAAAGTGCGGCCTGGTATGCGAGAAAATTGGCACGCCGGGTATCGACCAGTGTGCCATCGAGATCAACGAGATAAGCTTGAATCATCGGCGACTCATCTCCAGGTAGCGCCCAAGCAGCACGCAGGTGCACGCGAAAAAGCACAAGCCTTTCTTCGGGTCTTGGCGGATTTTGTAAGGGGTGAGCCTGAGGTAGTTCACAAGCTCGTGAAAATACACTTCCCGCAGGCCTACCTCGCCAAACCGTGAGCGAATCTCACCTTCGATAAGGGCATGTAGGTCGGTGTAGGCCTGAGACTTCGTAAAGGCGATGCGGATGCTGGCCCCCTCAAGACTGCAGGCAAAACTGCGGTTCAGGCCCTCGTAGCCGAGGTGGACGGATTGCATCAGCTTTGCCCAGTCAATGAGGCGGGTGTTAAAAATGTTGTCCGGGTTCGGATCGATGATGTACCAGTCGGGCTGCTTGCCAGGAGCAACAATCACGTTCTCGATCGTCAGGTCGCCATGGACGACCGTCATGGCGCGGCGCTCGACTTGTTGGCTCAGCCAGTCAAGATCTAGTAGTTTGGCCCAGTCCTGAAGGCTGTGCGGACGTCCATTGATGGTAAAAGCATCTGTGCCAAGCAGGGGCTTGGCAAACTCCAGTATGGTTTTGGCGTTGGCCATGACCTTGCCTTCAAGGTACTTCTGCACGACGTTTTCGCTAGCCTGCTGTGTCTCGTGCTGGTCATGAAAATCGGACACTGCTGCACAAACTGCAGACAGGATGCGCCGGCTCTCATGGATAGGGGCCGTATGAATAAAGTCGTAGAAATCGTTTGCAGGCACCACCAGCGGCATGTCGTAGTGGTAGCAACCGTTCTTTGGCCGCTCGCGCAGAATGTCGACAAGCGGTAGGACGCTGGCCCGCTTGTGATGCAGCAACCAGTCGTGCTGACTCTTGAGCTTGTCGCCAGCAGCACCGACGGCGAACTTCCGTATGGCCAGTTCGCCCTGCACCTCCACAAGCGCCGTGATGGCGTCTGATCCACCGGAGAACAACTTGGCCACAGCGCCGTCGTCGATGGCCTGCAGGCCGAATGACGTCGCGACATGATTGTTGCCGCTGAACAGCGAGGCTAGGAAGTAGCCGTACTCGTCGTCCGTGCGAAAACGCCCTTTGACCACCAGAGAGTCCTGCAAGGCGCCGTTCCACGCATAACGCCCGCCACGCGTCAGGACCTTCATGATGCGGGGATACTGCTTGAAGACGCCGTAAACCAGCACACCAAGAACAGGCGCTGTCACAAACACAAGCAGCGCAAGTCCGGCGGGGTCCTGACCGACGCCGACATGGTTGACGGCCGAACTGAGCGGCAGCCCCAACAGCGCGTAGGTGACGTCGAAAGCGGGCTGCCCCACAGCGTGCGCGAACACAGCGTAGGACGCCCCGTAAGCAATCCACATCAGCGCGGTGCCCAACAGGAACCGCGGTGTCAGAAGGGCCCGGCCGAGCACCAGTTCACTGGCCGACCAGAAAAACTCCAGAATGCCCATTCGGATACGGTCGTTGAAGACCGAGGCGCCGTGCCAGATGATCTTGCGGGCGCCCGGGCTCTTGTTGACGGCAAGGGCCACCGTGATCAATCCCGCCGCGGCGCCCAGCATGACGGCCGCTCCGCTCATCACCGCACGCTGATCCACGTCTGCCATGACCAGCAACACGAGGCCACCCACGCCCACGACAAGAAGGTCACTCAAGCGCTCCGCCACCACGGTGGAAGCCACCGTGGAAAAACTGATGCTGCCGTTGCGTGAGACGAACCAGATTCTCACAGCCTCGCCCACACGGAAAGGGACGACCGAGTTGATGAGGTAGCCAGCGGCAAGACCAAGCAGCAAGTCAAAGCGGCGATGCAGACTGGTGCCCGAGAAGAGGTAGGCCCAGCGAACGGCACGCAGGAAATGCCCGGAGAGCAACAGGAAGCAGGCCAGAACGAGCAGAGACCATTGCGACGAAGGCAACATCAGGCGCCCCACTCCGAGTAGGTCTGGAAGCGCTCTGCCGTGACCAGCGCAAACTCTGCAGGGGTGCCGAACGACACGTGGTCCGCGAGTTCAACCTTGCCAATGCGCGCCCCCTGTTCGACCATGCGGTTGAAGACGCCACTGATGAAAAGTTCATCGTACTCGCACGTGTTCTTATAGGCCTCGAACGCTTGCGTGAACGCGGCGACACATCGGAAGAGGTAGCACCCCGCAATGGCGTGCTCGCTCACGACGACCTTCTCGACGGTGCCAGTCACACGGCCTTGCTCATCAACGAGCGCGTATGAATACGCCGGGTTATTCGAGTGGAAGCACATCAGTGCGCCATCCATATCGACCTGAATCTGGCTGACGGCTGCGCCAAGGCCCGGCGCCCGAAAGGCGTGGTCGCAGTCGTTGATGGCGACCACTCTGTCTTTGCCGCTCACCGCGTTGACGCCGACGCACGCGGTCTCGGCTGCACCACTGGTGACATCTGGGATCACAACGATGCGCGCGTCTGGGTAGTAGCGGTGGATGACCTTGTCGATCTGGAAAGTGTCGACATGCTCTTGGAGAACAACATAAACCAGTTCGTCGACCACCGTCTGTCGGCGCACGCTCTCGGTGGCCCACCAGAAGAATGGCCGGCCAAACAGCGGAATCAAAGGCTTCGGCTCATGGATACCCTGCTTGGCAAATCGAGAGCCCCTGCCTGCCATGGGCATGACGAGAGTGATACCTGAAGCCATATGCTTGTCTGTCATTGATTAAGTTCACCAGCCCAACACGTTGCGGACCGATGCCAGCCTAGGCTTTCTAGGTGCAATCTGGCCGCGATACTGCGTAAGGTAAGCGCTGATTTCCGATGAAACGTCTGTGGCGCCAAGAAGGACCCGAACCCGTGTGTCGAGGGTTTCGAGTTCGTCCGGCGTCATCTGACGGTACCCGATCAAGCCATAGCCGCGGCCCGTCAAGGGGCGCAGGAATTCAAGCGGGTCATGGAACTTGATGTCGATAGGCGCCTGGAACTTCAACATGCCTGCGTCGAAAACGCTCGCATTCAGTCCTGGATGCCTGCTGCCGAACGTGCTAAGGAACACGGGAGGCCGCAGCATGAGTTCCTTGCACTGGCGGTAGTTGGCAAGTTGCAGCGCTGTAGATCGGAGCGCAGAGATCTGCCCCACGCCGTACTGCGGATCGGTTCGAACGTGGGCCACGCGCTTGCGCCCTTTGACGAAAGCCCCGAACCCGGAGCAGCCCGGAAAGGCCCTCTCGGCAAGCACGGGCTGATAGCCCTGCTCGATCAACCTCAGCCGCGTGTACAGTTCGTCGTTGTAGTGGCTGGACACCACGACAGCCGTCCCGGCGTTCTCTACCCGTCCAGTCATCTCACGCAACCGAGCCTGCGAGGTGTGCACTGAGTCCTGCCAAGTGCGCCACTGAGTGAGGTTGCCGATCCGGCCGAAAAAGGCGCGTGGTCCATCCATGGACTGCACGACACTGGCCGGGCTGAGTAGCGTGACCAGGCAGATCACTGCCAGCGGTGCGCATATCCATTTGGGCACGCCAAGGCCGTCCACGCGGAACAGGGCCGACGCAGCAGCGCCTCCATGCATCGCGATCAGCGGAGCCAGCATTGGCAGTACATACCGCGTTTCGGTGACCTTGGGCGCGCACAGGGCGAGCATCAGCGGATAGGCGATCCAGATGAGCGCCTGCATTCGGTCGAGCCGTCTGGAGAGCAACCACGCGCCCACCGGGAGGGCGGCCAGGGCACCGGGGCCGAAAAAGTAAACCCTTGCCCAAAACGGACGCCAGCGCTCCCCGTGCTCAGATGTAAAGCGTGAAGCAACCCCCAGGGCATCCAGAACGCTGAATCCGAGGAGCGCCGCGGAGAGGATCAGCACGGCCACGCCAGCCAGGAGCATGGCGCAGATAGCGGCGGCTGCCCGAGCGGATCTCGCACGGTTAGATAGATAAACGCTGCCGAGGAGCACCGGGCCCATCAGGACGGCGTCCAGTCGACACAACACCGCCAAGGCCATGACAGCGCCCGTCACAGCGCCCGGCGCAACACCGGGCCGCAAGGCGAGGCACAACGCCAGGCTGGCGCACGCAGCGGCAACGATGTTGTCATTGAAGTAGTACGCGGCCTGAACGATGCCCGGTGTCAAAGCCAGGGCCAGCGCCGCGCTGGCCCACCCGATACCAGCAGTTCTGCGCGCGAACCAAAGGCTTGTACCAATGAGAAGCATCAGACTGCCGATCACGACAGCCCGATAGGCAACATCACCGGCCCCGGGCCACAACGCATAGACTTGGGAAAGAAGCAAGACGACGCCAGCACGGGTCTCGAAGATGAACTGCGTCAGCAACGGCATGTAGGGATCATGTGCCGCTCCTGGCTCAAGCGAAAGCATGAGTGCAATCGACTGCGTTTGCGCAGTGAAACCCTCGAGATGCGGCGACTGCAGCGTCGGGAAAGCAAACACCGCCCACAGCAGGATTGCGCATCCGGCCAGCAACGTGGTGCGAGAGAGGCAGGTCATAGGCAGACTCTGTTGCGTCAATCCTGACGACGCTGCCCTTGATAGACCGGGGTGAACTCGTAGGAGGGATGAACGACTTCACGGTGGTCTCGAGTCCAGAACGCAGCGCCAGTCAAGATCGACTGCAAGAGCAATTGCAAGGTCTTGAGGGCCTGGGACGTCATCTTGACGTTGGACACCTGGTCATCCTCGCGCCATTCAATGGGAAAGTACTCGGTC
>JAJUHM010000010.1 GCA_029279925.1 Aquabacterium olei | reverse complement strand
GGCAGCAAAACCGACGGCTGCTCCATTCGACACAACCGGCAGACGGCGGCCTCCGCCGCATACGACGCCGTGCAGCACAACTCGACCACTAACCGCGAATCTGGCCGCGCCCTCTTCTGGGTCCCGGACCGACCGGCCGGCGCCGAGGCCCTGGCCACGCGCAGCCTGCGCCTGGTCAAGGGCTCCCACATCGTCGTGCCGCGCTGCTTCGATCACGATCACGCCTACCTGTTCCAGAACCCGGATGGGCGCATCCTGTTCGCCATCCCTTACGAGCGCGATTTCACCCTGATCGGCACGACCGACCAGGAGCTGCACGGTGACCCGCGCGGCGCCTGCATCGGCGACGACGAGGTGGCCTACCTGTGCGAGCACGCCAGCCGCTGCTTCGCCCGGCCCATCACCCCGGCCGATGTGGTGTGGACGTACTCGGGCGTGCGGCCCTTGCTGGACGATGCCTCCGGCAACCCTTCGGCCATCACGCGGGACTACCTTCTGGAGACCCATGCCGACGGGGCGCCATTGCTGACCGCCTGGGGCGGCAAGATCACGACCTTTCGCCGGCTTGCCGAGGACGCGGGCAACGAGGTCGGCCGCCTGCTGGGCGAGGCCCGGCCTGCCTGGACTGCAGACGCCAGCCTGCCAGGGGGCGATCTGCGTGCGTGGATCGGTGCGCCGCAACGGCCCGACACCGATTTCGCCCGTTTCGTGGCCGCGCTGTGCGCCCGCCACGCGTGGCTGCCGGCCGGCCTGGCGCACCGGTGGGCCCGCGCGTATGGTGGCCGTGTGGATCAGCTGGTGGCGCAGGCTCAGGCCTTGAGCGACCTCGGGGCGGTGGTGGTGCCCGGGCTGTACGAGGCCGAGCTGCGGTATCTGCAGCGCGAGGAGTGGGCGGTGACGGGCGACGACGTGCTGTGGCGTCGCAGCAAGCTGGGCCTGCACCTCACGGCCGACGAGCGTGCGCAGGTGGCCGACTGGATGAAGCGGCACCCTGCGGATGGCGTGCAGACGGGGGGACTCACCCGCGCTGTTGCCCCCAGCGCCTCACCGTGAGCCGCTCGAGCGTCTGGAACACCAGGCCTTCCACGGCCAGGCCGATCAGGATGACCAGCACCAGGCCGGCAAACACCCGGTCGGTGTAGAGCTCGTTGCGGTTCTGGTAGATGTACCAACCCAGACCGCCCTGGCCCGAGGTGGCGCCGAACACCAACTCGGCCGCGATCAGCGTGCGCCAGGCAAAGGCCCAGCCGATCTTCAGGCCCGACAGCACCGAGGGCAGCGCCGCGGGCAGCAGGATCTGAACGACGAAGCGCACGCCGGTGAGCCCGTAGTTGCGGCCGGCCATGCGCAGCGTGTCGGGCACCGACTGAAAACCCGCCAGCGTGTTGAGTGCCACGGCCCACAGCACCGCGTGCACCAGAACGAACAGCAGGCTGGCCTGGCCGAGGCCGAACCACAGCAGGGCCAGCGGCAGCAAGGCGATGGCCGGCAGCGGGTTGAACATGGCCGTCAGCGTGCCGAGCAGGTCGCGACCCCAGCGCGAGGCCGTGGCCAGCGCCGTGAAGGCGAAGGCCGCCAGCACGCCCAGTGCGTAACCTTCGAGCAGGGTGCGCAGCGACACCGCGGCCTTCACGAGCAGCTCGCCCGAGCCCAGACCTTCGGCCAGCGCGCGCAGCGTCGCCGTGAACGTGGGCCACAGCAGGTCGTTGTGCTGCCAGCGGGCGGCCGCCTCCCACAAGGCGGCCAGCGCGATCAGGATCAGCGCCTGGCGGGCGCCTGTGTGGGTGCGCAGGCGAGCGTGCCAGGGCAGGGCGCGTGCCGGCTGCACGTGGCTCAGTGGCGCGAGCTCGCGTTCGTACTCGGCCCGCAGCGGCGGCACCGGGCGGGTGGCAGACAGGGAGTGGGTGCTCATGCGTGTCTTCTTTCTTGCAGGGGGATCACCGGGGCGCGCGCAGGTGTGACGACCCCGCTCGGCGCGGTCCCCGCGTCCTCGAACAACAGGCGGTGGATGCGTTGCACCGCTGCCTGAAAGCCCGCCTCGCCCTGGCGGTCCAGCGACCAGCCCTGGCTGTTGAGCTCGGCCCGCACGCGCCCGGGATGCGGTGACAGCAGCCCGATGCGGTTGCCCACCACCAGCGCCTCCTCGATGGAGTGGGTGACGAACACCAGGGTGAAGCGCACGTCGTCCCACAGGGCCAGCAGCTCTTCCTGCATGCGCCGGCGTGTCAGCGCGTCCAGCGCCGCAAAGGGCTCGTCCATCAACAGCACGCGGGGTTGCATGGCCAGTGCCCGGGCAATCGCCACACGCTGCTTCATCCCGCCCGACAGGGTGTGCGGATGCGCGTCGGCAAAGCGGCTCAGCCCCACCTTCTCGAGGTAGACCTCGGCCCGCTCGCGGGCTTCACGGCGGCCCAGCTGCCCCGAGGCCAGCAGCGGAAACATCACGTTCTCGCGCACCGTCTTCCACGGTGGCAGCTGGTCGAACTCCTGGAACACCACGATGCGATCGGGGCCCGGGCCCTGCACGGCGCGTCCCTCCAGCCGGATCTCGCCCTCGGTGGGCGGAATGAAGCCGGCGATCGCCTTGAGCAGCGACGACTTGCCGCAGCCGGATGCGCCCAGCAGCACGAAGCGATCGGCCTCGTGCACGTCGAAGCTCACCTGGTGCGTGGCGCGCACTTCCTGAACCGCCGTGCGGTAGACCAGGCTGACGCCATCGACCTGGAGCAAAGGGGTGGAAAGAGGCTGGCTCATGACGATCCCCGAACTCAGCTGCCGCCGCGCAGGTGCGCGTCGTTGAAGAAGTAGTCCTGCACCGAGGCCGGCCGGTTGCGAATGGCGCCCACCCGGGCCATGAAGTCGGCGAGCACGAAGGTGTTCTGCGGGGTCAACGAAAACTGCACCTCCGGGCTGCGGATGACCTTGAGCAGCAGTTCGCGATCGAGCTTGGCGTTGTTCACACGCAAGTAGATGTCGGCGGCCAGCTCGGGTTGCTGCGAGATCAGCTTCGAGGCGTCGGCCAGGGCCTGCACGAAGGCGCGGTAGGTCTTGGGGTTCTGCGTGCGGAAGGCCTCGGTGGCGTACAGCGCATTGGGCGACGAAGGCCCGCCCAGCACGTCATACGAGTTGAGGATGACGCGGGCCTTGGGGTTGGCTGCCAGTTCCTGTTCCTGGAACGGCGGGGTGGCGAAGTGGGCATTGACCTCGGTGCCACCGCGGACGATGGCAGCCACCGCTTCGGGGTGGGGCAGCGTCACGGTGAACTTGTCGAGCTTGTTGAAGCCGCCATCGCCCCAGCGCTTGGCTGCGGCCAGCTGCAGATAGCGCGACTGCACCGACACACCCACGGCCGGCAGCGCGATCCGGTCCTTCTCGCTCAGGTCGGCCACGGTGCGCACGTTCGGGTTGGTGCTGATCAGGTAGTACGGTGTGTTGCCCAGCGAGGCCACGCCCTTGACGTTCTGGCGGCCCTTGGTGCGGTCCCACAGCGTCAGCATGGGGCCGATGCCAGCCCCACCGATGTCGATGGCGCCCGACAGCAGCGCGTCGTTGATGGCCGCGCCGCCGGACAGCTGCATCCACTGCGGGGTGATGGTGAGGCCCTGCGCCTTGCCGTGTTTCTCGATCAGCTTCTGATCCTGAACGACGTGCAGCAGCAGGTAGCTGATGCCGAATTGCTGCGCAATGCGGATCTGCCCTTCGGCATGGGCGACCAGCTGGGTGGTGGCCAGACCGAGGCCGGCGAGGAGGGCGCCGAGACGATGTGAAAGCTTCATGGTTTTGTGTCAGTGGGGGGAGGTCGCCGTCTGGATGCGGCATGGGGGCTCGTGAGGTGAGCCTGGGGGAGCGAGCAGCGGGATCGAGGGGCGTGTCCGCCCGGTCAGAAGGGCACGTCGCCTTCGACCGTGGTCCGGTACAGCTTGCGGCGCAGGTGGGCTGGCGTGCCCGCGGCCAGGTGCGTCACCGAGCGGTTGTCCCAGAACACCATGTCGTGGGGGCGCCAGACATGGCGGTACTGCAGCTCGGGCCGCGTGCTCCGCGCAAACAGCTCGTCGAGCAGGGCGCGGCTTTCATCCTCCGGGATGCCGACAATGCGGGTCGTGAAGTGCTCGCTGACGAACAGCGCCTTGCGTCCCGTTTCAGGGTGGGTGCGCACCACGGGATGCACGACGGGCTGCACTTCGGCGAGCTGCCGCGCAGTGAGGTTGGGCCGCCACGGGCTGCGGGCCTGCAACTCGGCGTAGCGGGCGGTGTAGGTGTGCTCGGCACGGGCGCTGGCCACCGCCACCTTCAAGGCCAGCGGCAGGTCTTCCCAGGCGCGATGCTGGTTGGCGAACAGCGTGTCGCCGCCGGCCGATGGCAGCTCCTGCGCGTGCAGGAAGGAGCCCAGGCTGGGGCGCTCCTTGTACGAGAGGTCCGAGTGCCAGAAGTGCCCGGCATCGCCCAGGCCGATGGGCTGGCCGTTCTCGACGATGTTGGACACCACCAGCACCTCGGGGTGATCCGGCAGGGCGAACTGCGACAGCACATGGCGTTGCAGCGGGCCGAAGCGGGCGCTGAAGCGCACCTGTTGAGCCGGCGTGATGCGCTGGTTGCGAAAGACCAGCACATGGTGCTGAAGGTGGGCACGGTGGATGCGGCGGAAGTCCTCGAGCGAGACGTCGCGCGACAGGTCCAGGCCCAGGACCTCGGCACCCAGCGGCCCGTTCAGAGGGCGGATCTCGAGGGTGCCGGTGGCGGTGTCAGGTGTGGCAGTGGTCATGCGGTGCTCCTTGTGGGAACACCGACTCTAGGCAGCCACCGGCTTCAGCAGAACAAAGCAATGCGTACAAGCATGGGCAGGGGACGTCTATGCGAGGGTCGATCTGCGGCGCGCGCATAAGGCCAGCGCCGCGCGGTTCAATCCAGGCTGGTCGCGAACTGCCGCTGGAAGGCTTCCAGGAAGGCCGCCGTGCCACTCAGCGTCAGGGTCACGTTGTGCCAGTCGCCGTCCTGGCTCACCTGCAGATCGTGGTCCCAGTCGAAGCCTTCGTCCAGGGGGCCGGGGCCGTGTGGATGGTGCGCGCGGGCCCATTCGATCACCGCACGGGCTTCGGCCAGGGCGTGTGCGTGCGCCGCGGCGTCCGTCGACGCCATGCCTTCGACGGTGCCGATGCCATCGGTGTCCTCGCTGATCTCGAACGTGAGGTAATGCAGTGCTCTCATGCCGACATTGTCGTTCGGCGGGCGGTTCATGCCGATGCCGACTGAGGTCATGCGCAGAGAGTTGAACGCTTCGTGAACGCGGCGGTATAGACTCTCGGCTTGTCTGGCCTCCAGAGCCGTCGCCCCACGCCACGAGCGTGCCCGCGCGACGGTGTGACCTGTCTTGATCGCGCTCGAACGACTCCACAAAACCTACCCGGCCCGCGGCGGTGCGCGCCATGCTGCCGTCACGGCCCTCGACGACGTGTCGCTGCACGTGCAGCCTGGTGAGATCTTCGGCGTCATCGGCCGCTCCGGCGCCGGCAAGAGCACCCTGATCCGCACCGTCAATCTGCTCGAGCGCCCCGACCAGGGCGTGGTGCGCGTCGGCGGTGTCGACCTGACGGCGCTGTCGCCCCGCGAACTGCAGCAGCAGCGTCAGCGCATCGGCATGGTGTTCCAGCACTTCAACCTGCTGCAGTCGCGCACGGTGGCCGGCAACGTCCGCTACCCGATGCAGCTGGCTGGCGGGCGCACGGCCGCCGAGATGGACCGCCGTGTGGACGAACTGCTGACCCTCGTCGGCCTGGCGCATCTGAAAGACCGGCACCCGTCGCAACTGTCCGGCGGGCAGAAGCAGCGCGTCGGCATCGCGCGGGCGCTGGCCAACGAGCCGCACGTGCTGTTGTGCGACGAGGCCACCTCGGCGCTCGACCCCGAAACCACCGAGCAGATCCTGAGCCTGCTGGCCGACGTCAGCGCGCGACTCAAGCTCACCGTGTTGCTCATCACGCACGAGATGCACGTGATCCACTCGCTGTGCGACCGCGTGGCCGTGATGGAGCAGGGCCGCATCGTCGAGCAAGGGCGCGTGCTGGACGTGTTTCTCGACCCGCAGCACGCCACCACCCGGTCGCTGCTGGCGCATGCGGGCTTTCTGCTGGATGAGGGGGCGGCGACCGAACCGGGTCGACCCCATCTGCAGATCACGGCCGTGGGTGCGGCGGCCCAGTCGCCGTTGCTCGACCGCCTGCGCGAGCAGCACGGCATCCGTCTCAATCTGCTGGAAGGCCGCGTGACCCACATCAAGGGCGAGCCCGTGGCCCGCCTGCGCGCCGACGTGCTGGGTGCCGATGTGCCGCTGGACCGCATCCCGGCGCTGGTGGCCGAACTGGGCGGGCACGCCCGTTGGTTGAACGAGGGGATCACCCAATGAGCGAGATCGACTGGCAAACCTTTGCCGCCATCGACTGGGCGGAAGTCTTTCAGGCCAGCTTGGACACCCTGACCATGCTCGGGGTCTCGCTGGCGTTCACCGTGCTCATCGGCCTGCCCCTGGGCGTGCTGCTGTTCCTGACGGCCCCCGGTCAGCTGCTGGCGCGCCCGCGCCTGTATGCGGCCATCTCGCTGCTGATCAACGCGCTGCGCTCGCTGCCCTTCATCATCCTGCTGATCGTGATGATCCCCGTCACGCTGAAGCTGGCGGGCTCGTCGCTCGGCGTGGCCGGGGCCATCCCGCCGCTGATCGCCGCCGCGGCCCCGTTCTTCGCGCGCCTCGCCGAGAACGTCTTCCGTGAGGTCGATCCCGGCGTCATCGAAGCCAGCCAGGCCATGGGCGCCCGCCTGCACCAGCTCATATTCGGCGTGCTGCTCCCCGAGTCACTGCCCGGCCTGGTCGGCGCCATCACCGTCACCGCGGTCACGCTCGTGTCCTACACCGCCATGTCCGGTGTGATCGGCGGCGGCGGCCTGGGCGACCTGGCCGTGCGCTACGGCTACCAGCGTTTCCAGACCGAGGTCATGATCGTGACCGTTGCGCTGCTGCTGGTGCTGGTGCAGTGCGTGCAGTCGGCCGGCGATCGGCTGGCGCACCGCCTGCTGAAGCGCTGACGCGTCCGTGCGTCCGCCCGTGTCTACAACAAAACCGTTTCCATCCGCTGAAGGAAAAACACCATGACCAACGTTGTCCGTCGCGCCGTCATTGCCAGCCTGCTGCCGCTGTTCGCCGCAGGCGCCTCGTGGGCGCAAACCACCCGCATCGTGGTGGCCGCCTCGCCCGTGCCGCACGCCGAGATCCTCGAGTTCGTCAAGCCCAAGCTGGCCAAGCAGGGCGTGCAGCTGGAAGTGAAGGTCTTCAACGACTACATCCAGCCCAATCTGCAGGTCGACCAGAAGCACCTGGACGCCAACTACTTCCAGCACGTGCCTTACCTGGACACCTTCAACAAGGGCAACGGCACCAAGCTGTCGGTGGTGGGCCAGCCCGTCCACATCGAGCCGCTGGGCGCCTACTCGACCAAGCTCAAGAAGCTGGCCGATCTGCCCGAGGGCGCAGTGGTGGCCATTCCGAACGATCCGACCAACGGCGGGCGCGCGCTGCTGCTGCTGGCTGCGCAAGGGCTGATCCAGCTGAAGGACACCAACAACATCCTGGCCACGGCCAAGGATGTGACGGCGAACCCGAAGAAGCTGAAGTTCCGCGAACTGGAGGCCGCGACGCTGCCGCGCGTGCTGCCGCAGGTGGACCTGGCGCTGATCAACTCGAACTTCGCGCTGGCTGCCAAGCTCTCGCCCACACAGGACGCGCTGTTTGCCGAGAAGGTCTCGCCCTATGCCAACGTGGTGGTGGCGCGCACCGAGAACAAGGACAACCCGGCGCTGGTGAAGCTGGTGAACGAACTGCGCAGCGCCGAAACGCGCCAGTTCATCCAGCAGAAGTACAAGGGCGCCGTGGTGCCGGCGAACTGAGCCAGCTCATTGTGTGAGCCTGCCGCATCAAGCCCGCGCTGAGGCGGGGTTGACGCGGCGCTCAGCGCTCGTCGAAGCACGTGAGCGTGGGTTCGTCGGCGTCTTCCGCACACCAGCCCAGCTTGGGCCAGCCGCCGGCGTGCATGAAGGTGGTGAACAGCTGCTCGGGCGTGACGCACAGGGACGGGTTCATCGTAGGGCCTTTCCGTTGAGTGAATCGGTGATGCCCATCGTGCGCCGAGGCGCATTGAACGCGTTCAGTGAAACCCCGCGCCGCCCCGCGTTCGCGGGAGCGGGTTCACACGGTCTTCGGTGACCAGCCCAGGGCCTCGCCGCGGTCGCGCAGGCGGCTGATGAAGCCCTCGGGCGGTGGCGCCACCTTCTTGTGGCCGTCGCCCTGGTCGCGCAGAAAGACCACGCCGGTCTTGCCCCGGGCCACTTCGCGGCCTGTCGCCTTGTCCGTCAGGCGGAACACCAGATCGAAGCCGTACTTGTTGAAGTCGTCCGGCACCATGTCGACCTGCATGGTCTCGCCGTAGAAGGCCTCCGACTTGTACTGCGCCATCATGTCGCCCACCACGATGGACTGCCCGTCGACGTTCAGCTCACCCTGGTAACCCAGCCAGCGGAAGAAGCGCACACGCGCTTCGGACACCAGCGTCAGCAGCTGAGCGTTGTCCAGATGCCCGCCCTGGTTGACGTGGCTGATGTAGATCGGGATGTCGGTCGAGAAGAGGAAGCGCTCGGGAAGGGTGAACTGGATGCGGGGCATGGCGGGTAATGCGGGGTTACCCTGGGATTATGGGTGACAGCGGGCTGCCCGTCAGCCGTCGAGAAAGCCGTCTTCCTTCAAGCGCTTGTCCGACAGGTATTCCCGCACGGCCAGCGTCACGATGACGATCAGGGCTTCGACGATGGCTGCCGTGACCGAGACCTTCATGAAGGTCGGGCCGTCCAGCGGCGCCCACCACAGCTGGGCGATCGCCAGGGCACCCCACAGCACAGCCACCGCCAGGCCGCAGATGAGGCCCAGCTTCACGCCTCTTTCTCCATCAGCACGACATAGGCCTCGCGGCGCCACAGCAGCAGCATGCGGCGGATGTCTTTCTCCATCGTGACCACCCGCCAGCCCTGCGCGGCGTGCTTGTTCAAGAACTCGGTGAACCGGATCGGGTCGACCTTGGACGCGCCGAGCAGCAGCGAGCCGAGCATGCCCTCTTGGTAGATCACGGCTTTGTATTGCTTCATGGTTTTTTGCTGTGTTGAGGGGCGGATTGAATGTTGGATAGGCGAAGCCTAGAGTGAATGAGCTTTACTTCGCCGCACGGGTTCGTCTCCTGTCCGGATCAAGGTATCGGTGCGGTCGTCATGCTACGCATGCCATGTGTTACGACGGTTCAGGGATCCGAATCGAGTAGCTCTCCATTGACCCTGATGACCGGCTTTCTGCGTGGCTTGTCGAGCTCGGCCAGATCGGCTGCATGCATGTCAACGATCTCGCGGGGCCACTTGGGAATGGGCGCCACCCGCAGTGCCAGCCAGTTGGTGAACTGCAGGGGGAACAGCACCGGGAAGAACACCACGAAGCCGATGGTGCGGATCCAGGGCTTGCCCAAAGGCCCGGGTTGGCCGTTGGCAATCAAGGCCCACTCGTCGGCTAGGCCGAGGAAGTTCACCATCGCGTACCAGCGGGGGCGGTGTTGCAGCAGCCGGTTCGGCGGCGGCAAGCCTCGGGGGCCGTGTTCCATGAACGCACGCACGTACTCCAGCCCGGGCATCACGCCGGCTTCGGCTGCGGAGATCTGGCCTACCTGAATCAGGTGCGGGATGTTGCGCGTTACCTTGATCTGCCCTGAGGCGTCGAACTCTGCATACACGCCGCGGTAGGTGCGCCCGGGCAGGTGGGCCGATGCAGCCAGGCCCATCACCCCAGGGTGCAAGTCGGCCCAGCGCATTTCGATGGGGCCGCTCCCGGTCCACATCCACACTTTGCCCCGCTTGCGGTCGAAGCGCACCACCACGTCGGTGATGGCGAAGAAGCTCATGTAGAGCCAGAAGAGGGGGACAAATGCGGATACCGCCAAAACCACAATGAAAAAACTCTCCAACGAAATTGACCCCAAGCTGCCTTCTCGATCCAGGTACCAGAAGATGGCTTCGACCGAAACCGAGATTCCAAAACAGGCGACGCCGACTCCAAATAGAAAAATCAGCGCTCCCCAACCCCGCATCGGAGATGCTCCTCCCTGACTGATCTCCAGATAGATTTGGTTGACTGCATACACTAGGTCTTCCGCCTGCGGCCAGGGTGAGATTTGCTGGGCTTGTGGCAGGCGACGTAGGCTTTGCGCATGTTTCTTGAGCGACTCAAGTGCTTTTTTTTGCTGGGTCTTGCTGAACATGCTGGTCAGTCACTTACCAGTTTGAGGTTCACACCGTTGGAGGCGGGAGTCATCTTGAGTTGCGGGCGGTGAACGATATCGGGCCAGTATTCGAACTTGAGTCTGGCGTGATCGTAATGGTCTTCGCTGACCCTCACGCTACCGGCCAAGGCGACTGCGCTGCCGCTGATGCTCAAGTGGACTGGTTCTTCCAGTTCAAGCACCTGTTCCATGGGGGGGTGCTTCTGTCCGGGCTTGACCGCACTCATGTAGTGCTGGGTCTGCCGCGGCTGCAGATCCGGATCAGCACTCATGCCACTGGTCTTGCGATCCACCGTGGTGCTCCATGTGCCTTGGCGATTGCCGAGGATCAGAGCAAAGGCGTACTCACTGCTCTGTCCAAAGCCTGGCATGAGCACCTGCACCGTGACCCGGTCTTTGCCGATCTTGTCTTCCCACTCCAATGTCACCTGCAGGCCAAAGACAGCCTGCTGGAAACCCTCCATTTCCAGTGTTGCGTTTGCATAGCGTTCCCTGTCTGTCTTGGAGTAGGCGGTCTCATTGCGCAAGCAGCACCTCGAGAGCCAGATCTCGAGCGGGGTGTCTTCGTTCTTCGCGCCTTGAAACAGAAACCACACACCGGCAATCAGTGTAAGGACGCCCAGCGCAATCCATCCCCAGACGGGGATGCCAAGCAGTACTGTGCCACTGCCGGTCATGCCCACAATAGTTCCGGCGATACCGCCTGAAGACGCAGAGATGCCCGCTGCTGTAAACGCCGCCCCGGCGTTTACCATCGCGACTGCGGCGCCTGCAGCACCACTGACGACGAACGACACACTTGCGGCTCGATACGGGGTCGCTGCGTCCTCATCTCCGGAACGAAGAAGCGCACGACCCTTCACAAAACTCTGCGCCCCTTCCGTCCAAGCCGCACCCATCGCCAGCAACCCGCCGCTGAGTGTGGTCCAGCCCACCACGGTGAGCAGCTTAGTGCTGGTGCTCGCGGCCACCGCAGGCACCACACGGGCTTCGACGGTCTTGGCAACCACTTCCAGCGTCACGCCACCGAGGCCGCTGATGCCCGACGCGACGCCAAACAGGGCCTCCTTCACCGCAGCTCCGTCGCCCGCCAGGTCGGCCGTTCTCATGGTGGCCAGCGTGTTGCTCAGGTTCCAGAGTTGGAGGGCTGCGCCCAGTCCCACCAGCCGGGCCTCGGTCTTTTTGCTCCACGCCAGAAAGGCCTTGAAGGGGTTCAAAGCCGGGGCTGGCAATGCGAGTGGTGCTTTCATCGAGGGTGGCTTTGCAGCTATCTGCCCCGCGAGGGACGGCCCGCTCAACTCGGCGGCCACCGGATGCGGCAACCACATGTCGATGTGCACCAATTGCGTCACGTTGGCCTTGGCCCCCAGCAGCATGCCATCCAGGTTTTGGATCAGCCGCAGGCGCCGTGTCTCCTGCATGGCCTGGGTGAGCCTGGCGGTTGGTGGTCCCCAGACCGTCTCATGGCTCATTGCCACCAGCTCTCTCACCTGGACGCTCAAGCGATAGGGGGAGATTTCCATGTCCATCCGCGCTGCGGCCACGATGCGCAGACGCAAGCCCAGCACCTGAGCTTGCTGAGGACGCTGCGCGAACAGGCGGGCCGCTTGCGAGGCAATGACATTGCCCAGCAGGCCCGTGTCGTGCGTGGCCGTGCGCACCAACGCTGCCTTGCGCCTGTCCGCCAACCACTTGCTCAAGTTGTCTTTGCCATCCCGCGCGTTCTTGAAGACGTCATTGGCCTTGTCTCCCTTGTCCTTGAGGAAGTCCAGCACCGATTTGTCACCGGCCGCGAACGCAAGCCAGAGGGCCTGGACATTGCTGTCCAGGCTCGCACTGAGCATGCTGTCCCATGCCGCTTGTTCGGGCTTGGTGGCGCCAGAGCCCTCGACCGCCCGTGAGAAGAGCCGCTCCATGTCCAGGCCCACACTGCGTTCTGCACCGTCGAAGACAGCCCAGGCGTCCCAGAAGGAGCGGCTGCACATCCACAGCTGCCAGTCCTTGCCGATCTTCTCCAGAACCGTCTCGAACCGTTTGACCGTGTCGTCGTACTTCTTGCGGACGCCGTCGACCCTGGACATGTCCACGTGCTTGGCGTAACGCCCCCATTCTGTGGCGCGTCCGGCATCGGCCAGCTGCTGCTTGAGCCCAAGCACGATGTCTGCCACCACCTTCTCGCGCAGGTTCTTCTGGTCCACCTCGAACTTGGCCAGCTCTCCCGCTTTGAAGTTCCGCCACTTGCTGATGTCACCGACGATGCCGATGGCGTCGGGCAGAGCCAGCGCAAGCGCGTTACCTGGCGACATCTGGTGCATGCGGTGGGCCAGGGATGCCAATTCGGCCTGCCGGTCACACGCGGCCGACCACGTGTACGCGTACCTCCGGGCAGCGACGCTGGTGTTGCCATACTCGAGCACATGCTGCCCGAGGCTGACCCCGTTGGCGTCGATGCGAAACCCGTCCGTCACGGGCAGGCTGCCCCCCGTGACCAGGCTGCGGGGATCGAGCTTGACCATGGTCTTTTGCCGCAAGGCCAGGCTGTCGCGCAGCGTCTTTCGGGCATCTCGGGTCAACCAGGTGCGGAAGTAGCCGACCCACGTCTCGCTCCCTGAAAGAGCGTCTTCCACCGAGATGACCGAGGCCGCCACACCGTGTCCTTGAGTCGCACAGCGAAACGTTGGCGCCTCCTTGGGGCGATCCTCATCGGCGATCGTCACTTCGCGGAATCGTCCGTCGGGCGTCGCGGCGAAACAGCGCCACCCGACATGCGCTCGCGTGTCGTAGCTGTACACGAAGCCCTCGGTGATGGTGCGCAAGACGTACTGTCCTGTCCCCAGGGCGCCTGCCAGCGACTTTGCTGCTGACATGCCCGGGGGGAGTTGCCCTCCGCCGTCTGGCAGGTACGCAAAGCGAAGGGGCAACAGAGGCAGCCCCCTGCGATTGCAGAACTTGCAGTCTTTGGTTTCTGACACGGTGTTCCGACTTTCTCTCTATGGGTTGTGGCTGCGCAGTGCCGATGCACCTTCACGGACCATCTCCCTCCAGTCCGCCGAGTCCATTTCTGATGTCATCACCCCGTAGCTGCCGGGATGCTCGCGTGCCGTGGCGAGGAGGTCGGCAAATCGGCTTGAGTGCCTGATGGCGTTGCCATGCAGCAAGCAATCGCGCGCCACCCTGAATCGGTCATCTTCATGAAGCAGATTCAGTTGCCCGACCAGGGCCAGGGTTCTCCAGACCTCTGCCCCAAGCGCGCGCGCAGGCGCTTTCTGACGAGGTATGAGTAATTGCATCAGCCGATTGAAGGCGCCGAGTTGAACCAGGCGCTGTTCATGCCAGGCCATGACGTGCCCCCGGTTCCCGCTGGCGTGGAGGCGAATCAAGTCGCCGGACCAGTCGAAGAAGAACCATTCGCTGGGCGCCGCATCCAGGGCCATTTCTTCCTGGCGGCAGACATCCGCCCATGAGGAGAGAAGCCGAGGGTCCCAGATTCGAACCAAGCGACGGCGCTCCTCGATGTGTTGCCAGCAGGCCCCGGCGATCGCGTTGGCCAGCGCTTGTTTTGACACGCTCGACGCAATCCACGCGCAGTACGAGCGGGCTTTGCGACCGGCTTCGGCAGGGCGCAGCACCTCATCCAGTGACAACGAAACAGACTCCTTCAGAAGCAGGTCGTCGGCAGACGCCGTACCGGGTGCGAGCTGCAACAGGCGTGGCGTTTGATCCGGTTCCACATCAGGGTGGCGCACAGGCACTGCGGTCCATTCCACGGGCCGGCCGGACCAGCGGGCATGTTCTTCTTCAGACCATGTGACGGGGTCTACCAGCAGGTAGAGACTCTGGCCCGGCACGCGCTCCGTGGCTTCGTGAAGGCGTGCGACCGCATTCAGAGCGGGTGAGGTTTCCAAGGACATGGTGTCAGATCACCGCGGAGCCAGTCAGCGCCGCATCGACGACCTTCTCGGAGCACCCTTTCAGCGATCCGATCTTCTTCAATGGGGGGCCATCTCCCGAGGCTCCCCCCCCCGACGTCAACTCCTTCATCGCCGCCTTGAACTGCGCCATCCCGCTCGTGCCGATCTCGATGTTGCCGCCGTCGATCTTCACGTAGCCCCCGCCACCATTGAGCACGATGCGCGAGGGCGCCGAGATCACCACATCTGCCGAGGTGCTCTGCACGTCGACCGCCTTCAGCGCTGTCAGCGAAAACGCGCCGCTCTGCGCCTGCACGTTCACGTTGCCGCTGGCCGCATGCAGCTTCATGCCGACGTCCTTCACGGCCCGCTGTTCGTTCTTCGCTTCGCCGCGGGTGAACAGGCTGATGCCGTCTTTCACGGCCCAAGCCTGATGGCGCTGGGCGAGCAGGTTGGTGTCTTGCGCGGCGCTCAGTGTGGTGTGCTGGCCGGCGCTCAGCACCGTATGGGCCGGCGTCATGCCGGCGATGTCACCGGCGGCGCTGGCCACCAGATCCGGTCGCTCGGTGACGGGGATGCTGCCGTGCCCGCCGCCAATGGGCACCACCTCGCCCGACGCGCCATCGGCTTCGCTGCCCTGGCCGTTGCCTTCCGTGCCTTTCAAGCTTTGCACCGTGGCCTGCAGGGCCTGGTGCGCCGGCAATTTGTCGGCGTCGGCCTCGTTGGGCAGGTTGGCCAGGTGGGTGCGCGCGTTCGCGGCCAGCGATCGCGCCAACTCGGCGTGGCTCGTGAGTTGAGCCTGTGCCTCGCGTGTGTCCATGGGGCGGGCCTGCGCACTGGTGCCACCGGCGCGCGCAAAGCTCGACAGGTGCAGCCCCGAGGCGGCGCGCAAGGCGCCCTGCGCCAGGGTGTGCAACTCCAGCCCGTGCCCGCGGTGCGCCAGGCGCTGGTTGTCATGCTGTTGCAGCAGGTGGCCGATCTGCAGCCAGGTCTGGTGCTGCGTGGTGTGCGCCAGCAACCGGCCTTGTCCTGGCGTGTCGTCCAGCACGAGCTGGTTGTGGCCGCCGCCGCCGGCCTGCGAGGCGTCCAGCGCCTGGCTCTTGAAACCGCTCAGCGTCGCGGTGTGGGCGTGGCCCTCCAGTTCGCCGGCCTGCTGGCTGCCAGGGAACCACGCCGGTGCGTTGCCGGTGGCCGTGGCGCTGCCAGCAGCCATCTGGTTGCCCTGCGCATCGTCGGTGCCCTGGCCGTTGTAGGCTGCGCCCACCACCACCGGGCGGTCGATGTCGCCTTCAACGAAGCCGACGATGACCTCCTGGCCCAGGCGGGGAATGAAGACGCTGCCCCAGTTCTGACCGGACCAGTCCTGCGCCACGCGCACCCAGGTGCCGGAGGCGTCGGAGGCGGGCGCGTTGTCGTCGGCGGGGGCACTGAGGCGGTGGCTGCTCTGGGCACCGCGCTGCCAGTGGAACTGCACCTTGATGCGGCCGTCGCGGTCGGTGTGCACCGGCTCGCCCAAACCCACCACCACCGCCGTCTGGGCCCCGTGCACCACAGGCCGTGGGTGCAGCAGGCGGCCATCGACACCGCGCAGGGGTGCACGCACGGGCACGCTGTGGCGCTGGGCCGTCAGCCGGGCGCGGTACAGCGGCGCATCGGAGGCGTTTGCCTGCCCTTCGCCGCCCCCTGCGGCAGCCAGGGCGCCCAGCACGGCATCTCCCAGCAGGCGCTTCAATCCGGCCTGGGCGTCGGCCCCGAGGTTGTTGCGAGCCTCGTGCACCACGCCCAGCACCACGAACTGGTTCTCGGTGCTGCCGGTGCTCAGAAAGCCGGCATCGTGCTCGGTGTGCTCCTGCAGCGTGAAGGTGGTGGCCGGCGCCAGCGTGCGCACCGTGCCTTCGCCCACGAAGCGCTTGCGGGCAGCATCCAGTGATTGCATCTGCACCTGTGCGCGCCGTTCGGCCTGCGCGGGCGTTTCATAGGCGTAGGCGCCGGGCTGGTCGGCGTGGGTCAGGTCGAAGGGTTGGTCGTGGCCGGCCTCGCTGCTGGCACTGGCGCGGTGGTTGGCCACCGCCCGGTAGTCGAAGCTGGCGGTGTACAGCGCGGCCGGGCCGACGCGGCGCACCCCGTGCCAGCGTGTGAGGCTGTCTTCCTTGAGCACGGCGCTGGCCTGCGTGAAGCGCACGCGCGGCTGGGCGTTGGGGAGGAAGGCCTCGTTGTGGTCGGCGATCACCAGGGTGTGGCGGCCCAGGTGACGCAGGTCTGTGGGGCGCCCTTCGTGCTCGAACCAGGTGAACAGGCCTTCCTCAGCCCACAGCCGTTGCAGGAAGGCGAGGTCGGTTTCGTTGAACTGCACACACAGCGAGCGGCGGGCGTAGACGCTGCGGTCTGCCAGGTCGAAGCGCCACGCGGGCATCAGCGTGCCCTGTGCTGCGTAGTCGGCCAGCACCGCTTCGGTGATGTCGAGCACGCTCATGTCCTGGAACACCCAGGCGTCGGTGCGGTGCCCCAGGAAGGCCAGCCAGGGTTCGATGCGCAGGCGGTAGCGGGCGTAGCCGCCATCGGCGCCCAGCAGTTCGAAGGCGGTGACGTGGCCGTGGAAGGGGCGCAGCGTGTCGGCCGTCAGCATTTCCAGCAGCACGGGCTGGCCCAGTAGATCGACGGGCGCCAGGTCAGCGTGCGTGCTGAGCGCCAGCAGGTCGATGCACTGTCCGGTCTGGGGGGGGGGCTCAGCCTGATGGCCGATGCCGGGCGTGCCGGCTCGGTGCGAGGTGGGCGCGTGGTCGAGCGTGTCGGGCAGCAAGGCGGCCCCCGGGCCGATGCCTTCGTGGATGCGCACGCGTTCGGCCAGAAGCGTCTCGGGGCCCAGCGGGGTATGCAGACGCAGCAGCCGGGTGTGCTGGTTGGGGCCGAAGGCGCTCAGCTCGGCCAGCAGGCCGCCGGGCGCGCGGCGCGCAGCGTCACCCAGGGCATGCTGGATGCCGGAATGGTCGGTCATGGTCGTCCCTGATGTGTCGGGCGCCCGTGTGCGGATGCACGGGCGCGCTGTATGGGGGCGACGGTATCGCAAAAGCCCGGCCGTCGCGCGGCACGACCCCCGTCTGGGGGCGCCCGCTGCACCGGAAAAGTGCAAGCGTTTGTGTCCGGTGTGACGAGGTCTGGAATGGCGCGTGCTTGACACCCCTGGCCGCTTTGGCAAACTGGTTTCAGCGCCGTACACACCGAGGACCCATGCAAGGCAAGTTACCGGGCAGTTTCAGCGAACTGGAGCACTGGCTCAACGAGCGGCGCGTGACCGAGATCGAATGCCTCGTCCCCGACCTGACGGGGGTGGCCCGCGGCAAGATCCTGCCGCGTCAGAAGTTCACCGAAGACCGCGGGATGCGGCTGCCGGAGGGCATCGTGGCCATTGGCGTGACGGGTGAGTTTCCGGCCAGCGGGCCGTACTACGACGTCATCACCCCGACCGACCGCGACATGCACCTGCAGCCGGATCCGGCGACGGTGCGCATCGTGCCGTGGGCGTCCGATCCGACCGCGCAGGTCATCCACGATTGCTTCGACCGCGAGGGCAACCTCATTCCGTATGCGCCGCGTTCGGTGCTGCGGCGGGTGTGTCAGCTGTATGCGGACCGGGGCTGGTCGCCCGTGGTGGCGCCCGAGCTGGAGTTCTACCTGATCGAGCGCGCGACCGATCCCAACATGCCGCTGCGGCCTCCACGGGGGCGCAGCGGCCGGGCCGAAACCTCGCGGCAGGCCTACTCCATCGACGCGGTCAACGAGTTCGATCCGCTGTTCGAGGACATCTACGACTACTGCGAGAAGATGGAGTTGAACGTGGACACGCTGATCCACGAGGTGGGCGCGGGTCAGATGGAGATCAACTTCTTCCACGACCACCCGCTGGGCCTGGCCGACGAGGTGTTCTTCTTCAAGCGCACGATCCGCGAGGCGGCGCTGCGCCACGAGATGTACGCCACCTTCATGGCCAAGCCCATGGCCAACGAGCCGGGCAGCGCCATGCATGTGCACCAGAGCGTGGTCGACACGGCCACCGGGCAGAACATCTTCAGCAACCCGGACGGCAGCCCGTCGAAGGCGTTCTACTGGTTCATCGGGGGGCTGCAGCGCTATGTGCCCGCGGCCATGGCGCTGATGGCGCCCTACGTGAACAGCTACCGGCGCCTGGTGCGGGCCACGGCCGCGCCCATCAACATCCAGTGGGGCGCGGACAACCGCACCGTGGGCTTCCGTTCGCCCGTGGCCACCCCTGCTTCGCGGCGCATCGAGAACCGCGTCATCGGGGCCGATGCCAACCCGTATGTGGCGCTGGCGGCCACGCTGGCCTGTGGCTACCTCGGCATGGTCAAGCAGATCGAGCCGTCGCCGGAATGCCGGGGTGACGCCTATCTCGGGGACTATGGCCTGCCCCGCAGTTTGGGTGAGGCGCTGGCCCTGCTGCGCGACGAAGCCGACCTGGCCGAGGTGCTGGGACACGAGTTCGTCACGGTCTACACCGAGATCAAGGAAGTCGAGTACGCGGAATTCATGAAGGTGATCTCGCCCTGGGAGCGTGAACACCTGCTGCTGCACGTGTGAGCCGACCGACGCCGGCTGCTGCGCCGGCCTGCTTCTTGCAGGACCCGTGGCGTGGCTGCCGGGGTGCGGCGACGGCGGTCGGTGCGGCATGGGCGCCACAGCGGCACGTCACAATTTCAGTTTGAGGACCCGCCCCGAGTCGGGGCACACACGACATTGTTCGCCCCCGTTGGGCTGGAGATGACGACCATGCGTTTGAAGACGAGTGCGATGCCTTCCTGGGGCAAGCTGATGAGCTGTCTGGGGCTGAGCCTGGCGGTGGCTTTCGGGGCCCACGCCGAGGAAGAGAAGGTGCTCAACATCTACAACTGGTCGAACTACATCGCGCCGGACACGATTGCCAACTTCGAGAAGGAGACCGGCATCAAGGTCCGCTACGACGTGTTCGACAACAACGAGATCGTGCACGCCAAGCTGGTGGCCGGCAAGACGGGCTATGACATCGTCGTGCCCTCGTCGTACTGGGCCAAGCTGCAGGCCGATGGCGGGCTGCTGCAGAAGATCGACAAGAGCAAGATCCCGAACTGGAAGAACCTCGATCCGGCCATCCTCGCGCAACTGGGGCGGCTCGACCCGGGCAACCAGTACATGGTCAACTGGATGTGGGGCTACACCACGGTCGGCATCAACGTGGACAAGGTCAAGGCCGCACTGGGCAGCACGCCCATGCCCGACAACGCCTGGGACCTGATCTTCAAGCCGGAGTACATCAGCAAGCTCAAGAGCTGTGGCGTGTCCTTCCTGGATTCGCCCACCGAGGTGATCCCGGCGGCGCTGCACTACCTGGGCAAGCCGGCGTACTCGAAGAACATCGCCGACTACCAGGCCGTGCCGCCGCTGCTGAAGTCCATCCGGCCCTACGTGACGCTGTTCAGCTCGAGCGGCTACATCAATGACCTGGCCAACGGGCAGCTGTGCGCCGTGTTCGGCTACTCGGGCGACATCAACATCGCCAAGAACCGCGCGATCGAGGGCAAGACGGGCCAGAACATCCAGACGCTGACGCCCAAGACCGGCGGCGTGATCTTCATGGATTCCATGGTGATCCCGGCCGATGCGCCGCACCCCGACAACGCCCACAAGTGGATCAACTACATCCTGCGCCCCGAAGTGCATGCGGGCCTGAGCAACAAGGTGTTCTACGCCAACCCCAACCTGGCGTCGCGCAAGTTCATCAAGCCCGAAGTGGCCAATGACCCGGCGGTGTTCCCGCCCGAGGCCGAGATGAAGAAGATGGCGCAGCCCGAGGCGCTGAACAACGACATCCGCCGCCAGATGACGCGCATCTACACGTCCTTCAAGACCGGCCTGTAAAGAACACGATGAACAGCAGGACAGGGGAGGGCTACCTGGTCATCGACCGGGTGGTGAAGGACTTCGTGAGCCCGGACGGCGGCAGCTTCCGGGCGGTGGACAACGTGTCGCTGTCGATCCGGCAGGGTGAGATCTTCGCCTTGCTGGGCTCGAGCGGCTGCGGCAAGACGACGCTGCTGCGGATGCTGGCGGGCTTCGATGCGCCCACATCGGGGCGCTTGATGCTGGGCGGTCAGGATCTGGCCGGGCTGGCGCCCTACGAGCGGCCGATCAACATGATGTTCCAGAGCTACGCGCTGTTTCCCCACCTCAGCGTGTGGGACAACATCGCGTTTGGCCTGAAGCGCGAAGGCATGCCGCGCGCCCAGATGGCCGAGCGGGTGGAGGCCATGTTGAAGCTGGTGCAGCTGACGAAGTTCGCACAGCGCAAGCCGCACCAGCTGTCGGGCGGACAGCAGCAGCGGGTGGCGCTGGCGCGCAGCCTGGCCAAGCAGCCCAAGCTGCTGTTGCTGGACGAGCCGCTGGGCGCGCTCGACAAGAAGCTGCGCGAAGAGACGCAGATCGAGCTGGTCAACATCATCGAGTCGGTCGGCGTGACCTGCGTGATGGTGACGCACGACCAGGAAGAGGCCATGACCATGGCCAGCCGCATCGGCATCATGAGCGAGGGCCGCATCCTGCAAGTGGGCTCGCCGCACGAGGTGTATGAGACGCCGTCGACGCGCTTCGTGGCCGACTTCATCGGCAACGTCAACCTGATGGACGGCACGCTGGTGGTGGACGAGGCCGACCACTGCGAGGTGGCCTGCGCCGACGTGCGGCACTTCGTGGGCCACGGCATCACGGGCCACGAGGGCATGGCGGTGACCGTGGCGCTGCGCCCCGAGAAGATCCGCATCGGCAAGCGGCCACCCGAGCCCCAGGCCGGCGAGCCCGCGGGGCCGTTGAACATGGTCAAGGGCACGGTGAAGGACATTGTGTACTTCGGCGACAGCACGGTGTACCACCTGGCCCTGCCCAGCGGGGCCGTGCTGAAGGTGAGCCAGGGCAACACACAGCGCCATGTCGACGACGCGCTGACCTGGGGCGACGAAGCCCATGCCAGCTGGGCCCCGTCGGCCCAGGTGGTGCTGACGCAGTAAGGCGAAGGCGATGGCCCATCACCCCAAGCTGAACTGGCGGGACCGCACGCTGATCGGCGTGCCGTATGCGTGGCTGCTGGTGTTCTTCCTGCTGCCCTTTCTGATCGTGATGAAGATCAGCGTCTCCGAGATGGAGGTGGTGAGCTTCAAGGACCTGATCACCTGGAAGGACGGCGTGCTGCAGCTGAGCCTGAAGCTGGGCAACTACCTGTTCATCACGCAGGACGAGCTGTACTTCCTGACCTACCTGAACAGCCTGAAGTACGCCGCGATCACGACCGTGCTGTGTCTGGCCATCGGCTACCCCTTTGCCTACTTCATGGCGCGGGCGGACCGCAGCGTGCAGCCGGCGCTGGTGATGGCCGTGATGCTGCCGTTCTGGACCAGCTTTCTGCTGCGCGTGTATGCGTGGAAAGGCCTGCTGGGCGAGGGCGGCTGGGCCGCGATGGCGCTCAATGCGGTGCACGCCGACCAGCTGCTGATGGCGCTGGGCCTGATCCCCGGGCCCGGGCAGTATCTGAACACGGCGTTCTCGCTGGTGCTGGGCATGGTCTACACCTACCTGCCGTTCATGATCCTGCCGCTGTACGCCAACCTGTCGAAGATGGACCTGCGGCTGCTGGAGGCGGCCTACGACCTGGGCGCCACGCCGTGGGTCGCGTTCTGGAAGGTGACGGTGCCGCTGTCGCGCGCGGGCATCGTGGCGGGCTCGATGCTGGTGTTCATCCCGTGCGTGGGCGAGTTCGTGATCCCCGAGCTGTTGGGCGGGCCGCAGACGCTGATGATTGGCCGCGTGCTGTGGGACGAGTTCTTTGCGAATAACGACTGGCCCATGGCCTCGAGCGTGGCGGTGGTGATGATCCTGCTGATCATCGTGCCGCTGGCGTGGTTCAACAAGGTGCAGGCCGAAGCGCAGGAGGGCGGGCGATGAGCGAGGGGCTGCCGTCTTACCTGCGCCGGGGCCGCTGGGTGTCGCGCACCTGGCTGGCGCTGGGCTTCGCGTTTCTGTACCTGCCCATCGTGATGCTGGTGGTGTTTGCGTTCAACGCGTCGCCGCTGCCCTCGGTGTGGGGTGGCTTCACGCTGAGCTGGTTCAGCAAGCTGGCCGACGACACCGAGATCCTGCAGGGGCTGTGGCTGTCGCTGCGCATCGCCTTCTTCACGGCCTGCGCTGCGGTGGTGCTGGGCACGCTGGCCGCACTGGCGCTGGTGCGTTTCAAGCGCTTTGGCGGGCGCACGCTGATGGTGGGCATGATCAACGCGCCGCTGGTGATGCCCGAGGTCATCGTCGGGCTGTCGCTGCTGCTGATGCTGGTGTCGCTGCAGCGCTGGCTGGGCTTTCCCGAGCGGGGCATGGTGACGATCTGGCTGGGCCACCTGCTGGTGGGGCTGGCCTATGCCACGGTGGTGATCCAGGCGCGGCTGCAGACGCTGAACCCGCAGCTGGAAGAGGCCGCGCTCAACCTGGGGGCACGTCCGGCGCAGGTGTTCTTTCTGGTCACGCTGCCGATGATCGCGCAGTCGCTGGCCTCGGCGTTCCTGCTGACCTTCACGCTGTCGCTCGACGACGTGGTGCTGGCGGCCTTCCTGTCGGGCCCGGGCTCGACCACGATGCCGCTGGTGATCTTCTCGCGTGCGCGTCTGGGTGTCGACCCGAGCGTGAACGCGGTGGCCACGGTGGTGATTGCCGTGGTGGCGCTGGCGGTGGTGGGCGGCAGCTATGCGCTGGCCCGTGCCGAGCGGCGACGGCAGCAGGACATGGCGAAGGCGGCCCACGGCTGAGGCGGGCCGCCGCGCATCCCTTATCCCTCACAAGCACAACCGATTGCAACGACACCAGGAGCCCAGCCCCATGAACACCGTGTCCTCATCCCCTGCGGCCCGTCCCGCCCGCGCCTGGCCGGCTGCCACCGCGCTGGCGCTGGCCCTGGCGGCGGCCTTTCCGCTGCCGGCGGCCGCGCAGTCGAACGCCGAGTTGCTGCAGGAGCTCAAGGCCTTGAAGGCGCGCATGGCCGAGCTGGAAAGGAAGCTCGAGGCGCAGGAGACGAAGCAGGCTGAGGCGGCCGCGGCCGCGCCGGCCCCGGGCATGACGCCCGAGCAGCTGCAGGACTTCAACCGCATCGCCGTGAAGGCCGAGGCGCTGGAGGACTCGCGCGACATGCTCGGCTTCAAGGGCCTGAAGATCGGCGGCTACATGGACCCGACCTGGATCTTCAACCAGCGGCAGCACCGCGCGGGCTTCCAGTTCCTCAACCCGGTGGACGAGGGGGGCTACTACTACGACACGTCCTACATTGGTACGGTGGCGCTCGACATCGTCAAGGAGACCGACAGCGGTGCGCGCTGGCGCCTGACGCTGGTGCCCCAGCGCAGCACGCAGGCGGTGTCGGAAGGCACGAGCTCGCCGGTGCAGGAGGCCTCGGTGTCGGTGCCCATCACCGACCTGCAGACGCGTTTCATTGCGGGGCATCTGCCCGACTGGTCGGGCTACGAGATGCTGCAGCCCACGCTCAACAAGTTCGTGACGCACAACCTGCTGTTCGACACCACGCTGCCGGCGTCCTACACCGGGGCGGGCTTCGAGATCCTGCGCGGCAAGTGGCTGACCAAGGCCGTGGTGGCCAACATGGCGGCCAGCCGCCGGCAGCCGAACGAGAAGACGCCGGTGTTTGCCTACCGGGTGGACTACGCGAAGGGCGAGTTCCAGGGCTTTGGCTTCGCGGGGATTCATGGGCGGGCGGCGAATTTCTCTGACAAGATCCTGGATGCCGACGGTGAAGTGATTCGCCAGCGCGACTCCCGCGTGGACACCTTCGAGTTCGATGCCTACTTCATCCGTGGTGACTGGACGCTGCAGGGGCAACTGTCGGCGGGCCGCCAGCTGAAGGCGTCCGTCACACCCGCCGAGGACGGCACGCTGCGCGATGCCTACTGGACCGGCTTGTCCGCGCTGGCTGCGTACAAGATCGAGCCTTGGCTGGAGATCGCCGCCCGTGCCGATTACATCTGGAACGGCAAGAACGGCGGCGGCTTGCTGACCTATGCGGTCGCCGACCCGTACAACGGCATCGGTCCGGCGCAAGGCGGCGATCCGAACAAGGGCGTCGACCGCGGCGCCCTCAGCCTCGGCCTGAACTACGCCTTCAACCTCAACACGCTGTTCAAGTTCGAATACCGGTACGACTGGGCCAGCGGCCCGGTGTTCCTCGACACCCGGTCCAGCGACTACAAGAAGACGAACCAGTTGTTCGGCACGTCGGTGGTCGTCAGTTTCTGAGCACTCTGGCACGGGGCGGGGCCCGCGGGGTCAAGTCTGGCGCGCTTTGACCGATGTCAAAGCAGCAGCCTGACCGGTGGCGCGTGTGTGCTGGCCGGGGCGCGTGGCTGCACCTTCCGGAGTGTGTATGTCACGACTGTCCATCGGCCAGCGTCTGGCCCTGGGTTTCGCCCTTGTCCTGTTTCTTTGCGTCCTGACCACGGGAATCGGCCTGTGGCGCCTGCATGAGACGGCCCGTGAGACGGCCGGCATGATGGAGACCCCGCTGGCCAAGGAGCGTCTCGTCAGCGACTGGTATGCCAACGTGAACGCCGGCGTGCGCCGTACGGCCGCGATCGCCCGCAGCAGCGATCCGTCGCTGGTGGCGTTCTTTGCCGAGGACGTTGCCGAAGCGAGCAAGGCGTCCAGCCACTACCAGAAGTCGATCGAGGCCCTGCTGTCCAACCCGCGTGAGCGCCAGGTCTTCGACGAGGTGGCGGCCCATCGCAAGCAGTTCATCACCGTGCGCGACCGCATTGCCGAGCACAAGAAGGCCGGCCGCGTCGAGGAGGCGGGCACGGACCTGAACCAGCACTTCATGCCGGCCGCCAAGGCCTACCTGGGTGGCATGCAGGCCCTGCAGTCGCTGCAGCGCGAGGAAATCGACCGCCGCGCCAAGGACATCGCCACGCTGAATGCCGCCAGCGCGCGGCTGCTGTGGGCCCTGGGCGTGCTGACGCTGCTGTTGGGCGGGGCCGTGTCCTGGCTGATCACCCGCAGCATCACCGCGCCGCTGCACGAGGCCGTGAAGGCCGCCCAGCGTGTGGCCGCCGGCGACCTGACCGGACGGCTGGACACCACCCGCACCGATGAGACCGGTGTGCTGCTGCGCGCCTTGCACGACATGCAGGCGCGGCTGGTGGAGGTGGTGGGCCGCGTGCGGGGGAACGCCGAAAGCGTGGCCACGGCCAGCTCCGAGATCGCCCACGGCAATCTGGACCTGAGCCAGCGCACCGAAACCCAGGCCGCCGCGCTGCAGCAGACCGCAGCCACCATGGACCAGCTCAGCAGCACCGTGCGGCACAACGCCGACAACGCCAGCCAGGCCAACCAGCTGGCGTCGGGTGCGTCGAGCGTGGCCCAGCGTGGCGGCGAGGTGGTCGGCCAGGTGGTGGACACCATGCGCGGCATCCAGCAGAGCTCGGGCAAGATCGGCGACATCATCTCGGTGATCGACGGCATCGCTTTCCAGACCAACATCCTGGCCCTGAATGCCGCGGTGGAAGCCGCGCGGGCCGGCGAGCAGGGACGCGGCTTTGCCGTGGTGGCCGGCGAGGTGCGCGCGCTGGCGCAGCGCAGTGCCAGCGCCGCCCGCGAAATCAAGACCCTGATCACCGACAGCATCAGCCAGGTCGAGCAGGGCACGACCCTGGTGGATCAGGCCGGCCAGACCATGACGGAGATCGTCGACGCGATCCGGCGCGTCAGTGACATCGTGGCCGAGATCAGTGCTGCCAGCACCGAGCAGAGCTCGGGCGTGAGCCAGGTGGGTCAGGCCGTCAACCAGATGGACCAGGCCACGCAGCAGAACGCCGCGCTGGTCGAGGAAAGCGCGGCCGCGGCCGAGAGCCTGAAGCAGCAGGCCCGGCAGCTGGTCGAGGCCGTGGCCGTGTTCCGGCTGGATGGCATGGCGGCGGGGGGCCCGGTGGCGGCCACGCCTGCGCTGCGCGCCACGCCCGCTCCGATGGCGCCGGCGGCCCCGCGCGAGGCGGCGATGAAGCCGATGGCCCGTCCGGCGACGGCGGCGTCGACACAGACGG
>JAJUHM010000009.1 GCA_029279925.1 Aquabacterium olei | reverse complement strand
CCTATGCCAGTGCGCCGTTGTTTCTCTTTCAGCCTGCGCGCCCTGCTCCTGCCTATCGCCATCGCTCCATCGAGCAGTTCCAGAACGAGGCCCTGCGGGTCTACGAGCGCCTGCGTTATCCGCCTGACTACCTCCTGAGTATGGGGAACCCCGATGCGCCGCTGTTCATGGACGAGACGCCGCCCGTCAAGCGGCCGGTCGAGCGGGCCGGAGATCAGGCCGCGGGTCGCCCTGGGGCAGCACCGATCCAGCGTTCCGTCGAGCGCCAGACTGAACGTCACACAGAGCGCCAAGTCGAGCGCCACACAGAGCGTGCGTCAGCGCGGGAGGCGGTGGAATCGGTGCGGCACACGGAGGCGCCATCATCCCGGCGTGCCGCAGCCTCGTCCAGCGAGAGCCGGACAGTTTCGGCCCAGCCTGCGCAGGGGCCTCTGAAGGCGGCGGGCCGCCCCGTGCCGCCGTCCTCGGGCCAGCGCAGTGCGGGCGGGCGGCCGGCTGTGACGGCGGTGGCCGCCTCCCAGGACGGCTCGTCGGCCAGCGAGCGCCATCGCCGCATCGACCCGCCAGCGGGGACGGCGCGAGGCGGGCAGGGCGGTGCGGCGAAGCGGCCTGCCGTCGACCGGGCCGACAAGGCGTTGGCGAAACCGGGCAAGCAGGGGGGGGCGCGCCATGCCGCAGCCGGATCGGTGTCCCCCCGGCAGGCCGGTGCGGGCAAGGCGGCTCCACTGAAGGCCCGACCCGACCCGACATCCCCCGGCAAGGCCGGGGCCATGGCAAAGGCGCAGGCGCCGCGCAGCACCGGGCGCCCAGGCTCGCCCGCCGCGGCGACCCCACGCCCCTTGGGCAAGACGGCCGTGCGCGACACGGCCCGAACAGGCCTGTCCAAGCCCCGTCCGGCCACAGCGGCGCCGGGGCGCAGCGGGGAGGGGCCCCAGGCGCGTCAGCGGCTGGCTTCCATCCCCGCCAAGCCGGCTGACCGATCGGTCACCCGGACCGGCGCCCCACCGCAAGCCAAGCCGACGGGAGCCGGCAAGCCCCAGGCAGCCGGCAAACCCACCGGCCAGGCCAGCCCACGTTCCTCGTCGGGCGCGGCTGCGGCTGGGGGAACGCCATCGGGCGCTTCACGTGAAACGCGCGCCCCGCATGCGAACGCGCGGCCGGCACGCGGAGGCTGAGGCCGTCCGCTCGCCACCTACGGCGTGCCTTCGTTCGCCCGCCCCGCTCCCGCCTCAGGCCGGCTGCCCGGCCTTCACGCCGCCACGACGGCGCATCAGGCCGATCACCGCCAGGCCAGCCAGGGCCAGCGCGTAGCTTTCGGCTTCGGGGACGGCCGAGGTCAGGTAGAACACCGCGGTGGTGTTCGTCACCTCGTTGGACAGTCCCAGGTAGTAGTCGTTGCCGATGCGGAAGCCCTTCAGTCCTTCCGGCGACACACTGCCCTCGGCCACCAGCATCCGCAGAAAGCTCACCTGGTTCGGGTCGGTGATGTCGAACGCGGCCACGGCGGCCTTCAAGGTGCGCTCCAGGCCCACGAAGGCGATGACCCGCCCGTTGATCTCCATGATCTCGATGCCCTCGGGCTCGACGCCCTTGTCGCGGCTGCGGCTGTCGTCGTAGAGGCCCAGGGCGATGGCCTCGCGGTCCAGGATGTTGCCGCTGTCGTAGACCAGGTTGCCATCCTCGTCGCGGATGGAGAAGGAGCGTGCCCCCGCGGCGTACAGGTTGCCGGAGAACGAGTCGGTGTTCGACACGCGCAGGTTCGACAGCAGCGTGCCGTCGAGGCTCGGGTCCACGGTGCTGGCCGCGCTGCGGTCGGCGTCGTCTTCGCGGAAATCGCCCTCGTTGGCCATGACCAGGTAGGTGCGGCCGTTGCGCTCGTAGGTCGCCACGCCGTCCGGCATGTACAGGCCCTTGGCCTTCACCGAGGTCAGTTCGATCTTGCCGTCGTTCTTGGGATCGATCTGGTTGCCCGGCAGGCTGAAGTCCTTGGTGCCCAGCCCGACCACCTTCTCGAACTGGCCGGTCGCGATGTCGAGCACGCCGATGCCGTTGGCTTCCTGCAGCGTCACATAGGCCTTGGTGCCCGCGGCATTGACGGCGATGTACTCCGGCTCGAAGTCCATGCCGGTGTTGGTGCGCAGCGCCGTGCCCGTGCGCAGCGCGGTGCTCAGGTTGGTCGAGGTCGTCACCGCGCCGGTGGCCACGTTGATGATGCTCACGCTGCCAGCCGGATCCAGTGCATGGCTGCCATAGGTGCGGGGGAAGGTGCCGGCCGGCGACGTGCGTGCGCCATAGTGGTTGCTGTTCGGCGTGGCTTCGTTGGCCACCAGGATCTTGCTGCCGTCCTTGGTGAAGGTCAGCATGTCCGGCAGCGGGCCCACCGTGTAGCTGCCCGTCAGCGTCCGGCTGGCGGTGTTGTAGAGCTGGACCACGCCCGGCAGCTCGCGGTTGCTGCTGTTTTCGATGGCCAGGGCCGCCACCCCGTTGTGGATGCTGACGCTGTTGACCGAGCCGAAGGCGCGCGTGTCGATGCGCTGCAGGAAGGAGCCGGTGCGGGCATCCAGAATGTCGATGCCGCTCACGCCGGACACCCACACCTCGTTGCGCAGGCCGTCAAAGCTCAGGATCTCGGACAGGTAGCCGTTCGTGCTGTTGTGCGCGTGGGTCCAGCTGAGTGCCGCCTGGTCGAGCAGGCCGGCCTGGGACGGCAGGGCCAGCACGCTGAGCGCCACGCCGGCCGCCATCGAAACAAGAGTCTTTTTCATAGGGTGATACCGCTTGAGGATGGGATGCATGCGCCGGGTCGGGTGAGTGGGCGCAGGGCGGCCCAAGGGTCGCTGCGCGGTGTGAAGCCCGCGTGACGAAAACGGCCCGGATGCCGGCCGCAGCCCCCGCACACACGGGGGTGACACCGCCTCGCCGCCGACAGACCGCAGGCAACAGAGGGGGCGTGGATAATTCCGGGATGCCGCACATCTTCTGCATCGCCAACCAAAAGGGTGGGGTGGGTAAAACCACCACGACCGTGAACCTGGCCGCTGGCCTGGCCCAGATCGGGCAGCGTGTGCTGATCGTCGACCTGGACCCTCAAGGCAACGCCACCATGGGCTCCGGCGTCGACAAGCGGACCCTGGCCCACAGCGTCTACGACGTGCTGCTGGAACACGCCTCCGTGGCCGAAGCCCGGGCGCGCAGCCCCAAGGGCGGCTATGACGTGCTGGGCGCCAACCGCGAGCTCTCGGGCGCCGAGATCGAGCTCGTCAACCTCGAGCGGCGCGACCGTCGCCTGAAGACCGCCCTTGAGGCGGCCGAGGCCGACTACGACTTCGTGCTGATCGACTGTCCCCCCAGCCTCAGCCTGCTGACCCTGAACGGCCTGACCTGTGCCCACGGTGTGATCGTGCCCATGCAGTGCGAGTACTTCGCGCTCGAAGGCCTCACCGACCTGGTCAACACCGTCAAGCAGGTGCACGCCAACCTCAACCGCGAGCTGCAGCTCATCGGCCTGCTGCGGGTGATGTTCGACCCCCGTATCACGCTGCAGCAGCAGGTCAGCGAGCAGCTCAAGGGCCACTTCGGCGACAAGGTGTTCAACACCGTCATCCCGCGCAATGTGCGCCTGGCCGAGGCCCCCAGCTACGGCGTGCCCGGCGTGGTGTTCGACCCCGCTTCCAAGGGCGCGCAGGCCTTCGTCGCGTTCGCCGAGGAACTGGTGGAGCGCGTCAACGCGGGCCTGCGTACGGCGGCCTGAGCGCCCGGCCCACCTCCCCAGGTGACGGGGGATCACCCCCGCAGAGGGCGATGGACCCACGTGGGGGCCTTTGTTATGTTGACTGGTTGCGGTCCCGCCAGGGGCCGCCCATCACAACCACAGAGAGCCCATCCATGCGAGTCCACTGCGCGCTTCCCCTGAAGACGCTGTCCCTGTCCGTCGGTCTGGCGCTGGCCTTCAGCGCCGCCCACGCCGCCACCCTCGAGGCCTACAGCAGCTACACGCTGAACAACGGCACCCCCGTCACCCAGAGCGCCGTCAGCACGGCCACGGTCGACCTGTTCGACACCGTGGGCGGCTGGGGCGGCTATGGCGGCGAGAGCAGCGCCTTCCTGCACACCTACGGCTCCGCAGGGGGCGACTTCGGCAGCCGCACCACGGGCTATGGCGTCTACGACGTGACCGGTCTCTTCCGCCTGACCGACACCATCACCAACACCGCCAGCAGCACCCAGCGCGCCACGTTCAGCTTCTACATAACGCCCGGTGCGCTGCAGTCCTTCGTCCAGTCGACGCTCACGGGGGACGAATACCTGTCATCGTCGATCTCGTTCAACGTCAAGGCCGACGGCAACACCATCTGGTCCAGCTCGGCGCAGCTGCTCACCACCGGCACCGGCACCACCTTCACCCAGTCGGGCGCCAACATCTACGCCCAGACTGCGGCCACCCGCTACAGCGTGGGCGGCATGATGATGTCGCTCGACCTGGGCACACTGGAAGCGGGGCAAAGCCTGTCTCTGTCGTACGAGATCGTGGCCAACGCCAACGGCGTGAGCACCCCGAGCGACTACATCGAACCCATCACCGAGGTCTCGATTCCCGCGCAGACGATCTTCCATCCCGAAGTCACCTACGAAGGCATCGTCTACGACGGCGTGGAAGGCGGCGCGTGGCCGGGCGACGGCTGGGACGGGTGGTTCTGCCCCGTGGCCGATGTGGCCGTCGAGGGCGACGGGGTTTCCTATGGCTGCGGCCTGACCGGTGGTCGCCTCGAGACCATCACCGTGCCCGCCTGGACCCAGGTCATTCCTGCCACCACCTTCACCACGGGTGGCGGCTCCTATACCGGCTACGTCAGCGGTTCCGAAGCCAGCTCGGGCGATCCGTTCAGCGTGGTCTTCGGCCCGGACGGCAACCCCCTGCCGCGCCCGGCCGGCATGTTCCAGCTCAGCGTGTCGGCCGTGCCCGAGCCGCAGACCTGGGCGCTGATGCTCGCTGGCCTGATCGGCATCGCCGTGATGGTCAGCCGCCGCACGGCCCCGCGCGCCTGACGCGCCGGCCGGTACGTGTCCCCTGAACCCTCCAGCGCGGCGGGCGTGAAACAGGGGACAATCCTGCCCATGGCGACCAAGAAATCCAAAGGCCTGGGCATGGGCCTGGAGGCCCTGCTGGGCCCCAAAGTCAGCGACATCCCGGCCACTCCGGCGGCCGAGGGCCAGCCCTCGGTGCTCAAGCTCGCGCTGCTGCAGCCCGGCAAGTACCAGCCGCGCACGCGCATGGACGAGGGCTCGCTGTACGAGCTGGCCGAGAGCATCAAGTCGCAGGGCATCATGCAGCCCATTCTGGTGCGTCCGGTGGGCGAGGGCCGCTACGAGATCATCGCCGGCGAACGCCGCTCGCGCGCGGCCAAGCTGGCCGGGCTCGACGAGGTGCCGGTGCTGGTCAAGCCCGTGCCCGACGAGGCCGCCGCCGCGATGGCGCTGATCGAAAACATCCAGCGCGAAGACCTCAACCCGCTGGAGGAGGCCCAGGGCCTGCAGCGCCTGACGGCCGAATTCGGCCTCACGCATGAACAGGCCGCGCAGGCCGTGGGCCGCTCGCGCAGCGCCGCCTCCAACCTGCTGCGCCTGCTGAACCTGGCCGAGCCGGTGCAGTCCATGCTGATGGCCGGCGACATCGACATGGGCCACGCGCGGGCCCTGCTGCCGCTGGACAAGGCGCTGCAGATCACGACTGCCAACGAGGTGGTCGCCAAGAAGCTCAATGTGCGCGAGGCCGAAAAGCTGGTCGCCAAGGTGCAGGGCTCGGCCGGCCGCCAGACGCCGCTGCTGCGCGTCAAGGGCGAGAAGTCGCGTGACGTGCTGCGCCTGGAAGAAGAGCTGTCCGACCTGCTGACTGCCGCGGTGCAGATCCACGTCAAGAAGCGCACCAAGCGCGGTGAGCAGGGCGAGGTCACCATCGCCTTCGGCAGCCTGGATGAGCTCAACGGCCTGATCGACAAGCTGCGCGCCGCCGCGCCCCCGGCCCGCGAAGCCTGAGACTGCGCTGACCGTGCTCGCCCGGTTGATGACATGGCCTGTGCCGGCGCTGCTCACCTGGGGCGCCGCCTGGGCCCTGTCGGTGATGCTCAAGGCGGCCGGCGCACCGCTGTGGGCAGTGCTGGCCTTGCCGGCCGCGGCCGCGGCCTGTGCGGCGTTGCTGCCGTTCGTGGCCGCCACACCGTGGCGCCGGGTGTTCGTGGCGGCCGGCTTTCCGCTGAGCGTCGTGGCGCTGGGGCAGGGTGCCGGTCTGCCGGGCTGGTTGTGGCTGCTGCCCCTGGCCGTGCTGCTGTTGGCCTACCCGCTCAACGCCTGGCGCGATGCGCCTGTGTTTCCCACCCCGCAGGGCGCCTTGCAGTTGCTGCCCGTCCACGCGCCCCTGTCCGACCCGGCCGGCCGCGTGCTGGATGCGGGCTGCGGCCTGGGCGATGCCCTGCGTGAACTGCGCGCGGCCTATCCCCAGGCCCGCCTGGAAGGGGTGGAGTGGAGCTGGCTGTGGTGGGCCGTGGCCGCCTGGCGCTGCCGTGGGCTGGCCCGTGTGCGCCGGGGCGACATGTGGGCCGACAGCTGGGCCGACTGCGCGCTCGTCTACCTGTTCCAGCGGCCGGAGAGCATGCCCCGCGCGATGGCCAAGGCCGCGGCCGAGATGCGCCCGGGCAGCTGGCTCGTGAGCCTGGAGTTCGAAGCGCGTGACGACGCCGGCCAGCGGTGGACGCCCCACGCCCGGCTGGAAGGCGCAGCGGGCTCACGGCCCGTGTGGATCTACCGCATGGGCCCCGCAGCCGGCGCGCCGCGGCAACAGCCTGCCGCGCACTGAGGGCAGCCCGGGCCCACTACACTGGCAGCTTGCCAGCCCCGCCACCATGTCGACGCCTTCCGCTTCCTCCTCCGCCTCGCTCCCGCTGCCGTTCACCCCGGAGGAGTTCCGTGCTGCACTGGGCCAGTTCACCACCGGGGTCACCATCGTCACCGCCCGCGACCCGCAGGGCCAGCTGATCGGACTGACGGCCAACTCCTTCAACTCGGTGTCGCTGACGCCGCCGCTGGTGCTGTGGAGCCTGTCGCGCCAGTCGACCTCGATGCCCGGCTTCCAGCGCGCCTCGCACTACGCCATCAATGTGCTGGCGGCCGACCAGCGCGTGCTGGCCGAACGGTTCGCGCGCAAGGGCATCGACCGATTCGAGGGCACCCCGTGGCGGGCCGGGCTCACCGGGGCGCCGTTGATTGACGGGGCCGTGGCCACGTTCGAATGCCGCCACCATGGCTGCCATGACGCCGGTGACCACGTCATCTTCGTCGGCCAGGTGGAACACTGCCACCGTCGCGTGGGCGTGGCCCCGCTGGTCTACCACGGCGGCCGCTTCTTCACCGAGCTGCCCCTCTGACGCCGTCCGGGCCCCGCAGGCCCGGCTCCGGCCGGCGGTTCATGGCAGGTGCTGTCCCACGGCCAGCTGGTCGAGCAGGCGCAGCAGCCGGCCCACGTCCAGCGGCTTGGTCAGGTAATCAACAAAGCCACGCCGGCGTGCCTCGCTGATCTGGTCGGGCATCGCGTCGGCCGACAGCGCCACACACGGTACACAGGCCAGGGCGGGGTTCGCGGCCAGCGCGTCGGCCACGTCCAAGCCGCTCATGTCGCCCAGGTGCATGTCCAGCAGCACCAGCTGAGGCGGGTGGCTCTGGGCCATCTCGATGGCCTCGCGGCCGCAGCGCGCCACCTCCAGGTGCCAGTGCGGTCGCATGCGCAGCACCTGCCGCACCAACTCCACATTGACCACGTTGTCCTCGGCGTACAGCACGGTCAGGGGCCCACAGCCCAGGTCGTCATGGCCGTCCAGTGTGCCGAAACCCGAGCGCCCACCGACCTCGCCATCCGCATCCGGCGCGGCCGCGGCGGGCAGCCACACGCGGAAGATGCTGCCTTCGCCCGGCCGGCTGCTGACCTCGATGCGGCCTTGCATCAGCTCGAGCAGCCGCCGCACGATGACCAGGCCGATGCCCGTGCCTTCCACGCCGGTGCGCTCCGCCCCCAGGCGGTTGAAGGGCTCGAACAGGTGGGCCAGCTGGTCCGGATGCAGCCCGCGCCCGGTGTCCATCACCGTGATCACGACCTCGTTGCCCACCGCCATGGTCTCCAGCAGCACGCGTCCGCCGGGCCGGTTGTACTTGATGGCGTTGGACAGCAGGTTGACGAGAATCTGCCGTAGCCGCACATGGTCGGCCTGCACATGCAGCGGTACGGGCGAGGGCGTCACGGTCAGCGTGAGCCCGCTGGCGGCCGCCTGGTTGCTGACCATGGCCACGGCCTCGTCCAGCGTCTGCTGCAGCGCGACCGCACCGACCTGCATGGGCATGCTGCCCGCTTCGATGCGCGACAGGTCCAGCACGTCGGTCAGCATGGCCAGCAGGTGGGCCCCGGCCCGTTCGATGTGCTGCACGCTGCGCTGCTGCGTCTCGTTCAGCGGGTGGCGGGGGTCGACCCGCAGCAGCTGCGCGAAGCCCAGCATCGCGTTCAGCGGGGTGCGCAGCTCATGGCTCATGCGGGACAGGAACTCCGTCTTGGCCTGGCTGGCGCGCTCGGCGGCGCGGGCGCTGTTCATCGCCTCCTGCAGCCGCCGGCGCTCGGTGATGTCCTCGATCACCGAGACGAACTCGGTGGGCTCGCCCTGCGCATCGCGCACCAGCACCGTGCTGACGTGCACCCACACCACGGTGCCATCCGGTCGCAGGTAGCGCTTTTCCAGCGTGTAGCGGGGACGCATGCCGTACAGCGTCGACTCGATCTCGGCGGCCGTCACCGCGTGGTCCTCGGGGTGGGTGAGGTCCATCACGTCGAGCCCGGCCAGCGCACTCTGGGGGCGACCGACGATCTCGGCAAAGCGCTGGTTGGCCTCCAGCAGGCGGCCGCTGGGGGCCAGCCGGGCAATGCCGACCCCGGCGGCCTCGAAGACCTGCCGATAGGGGTCGGAAGCGGGCGCGTGGTCGCCCTCACGCGTAAAGGGGGCGACGCTGGGGGACAGCATGAGGGCAATCGATCAAGACGGGACGCCACCTCGCACGGCGCGCCGCATCTGGGTGCTGGCTGTGCCGCGTCCTCCATTGCCTCCACGGATGGCGGGAAGGTGGCAGCCCCGCCGGGTGTGGAGCCCGCACTGTCTCACAGATGCGGCTGCGCCACCAGAGGGCGGCCCCGCGGCTCGCGTGCGGGAGCGGGCAGCACCTCCGTGCGCTGCCGGCCCGCGGCCTTGGCGGCGTACAGCGCGTGGTCTGCGCGTTCCAGCGTGGCGTCCAGCGGCTCCCCCACGGGATGGTCCGTCACCCCGGCAGAAAAACCCAGCCGCAGCGCGATGTCGGCCACCGGGCTGGCCTGCAGCGCGTCGCGGATGCGGGACAGCGCCTGCTCGGCTCCCGCCGGGCCTGGATCCGGGCTGGGCAGCATCAGCAGAAACTCCTCGCCGCCCCAGCGTGCCAGCGTGTCGGTCTGGCGCAGCACCTGGCGGGCGGTGTCCGCGAAGTGCCGCAGCGCGGCATCCCCGGCCAGGTGGCCATGCTGGTCGTTGATGCGCTTGAAGTGGTCCAGGTCGATGATCGCCAGGCAGAAGCCTTCGCCGGTGCGCTGCTGGCGCTGCATTTCCTGGTCGATCAGGGCCAGCATGTGGCGCCGGTTGACCAGGCCCGTGAGCTCGTCGCGCGTGGCGATCTCCTGGAGCAGGTCCAGCGCGTGGCGCAGTTCGGCCTTCTGCTGCACCAGCCGCGCCCGCACCTGCGCCACATAGAAGGCCACGGCCGACACCGCCGGCAGCGTGCTGGCGGCCAGGACGAACTTGATCAGCTCCAGCCGGGGGTCGAAGGTGACGGGGTCGAACCGCACCATGGCCAGCATCACGGCGCCCAGGCCCAGCACCGTGGACGCCCCCATGATGAACACCTGCCGCGCCGACAGCGTGAACATGCCGAAGACCAGCACCAGCGCGATCATCATCAGCACCGAACTGCGCACCGGCCCCGTGATGGCGTAGGCAAACAGGATGGCGCCGAGGGCATACAGACACTGCGGCAGGTCCATCCCGGGGCTGCCCAGCCGGGTCGACCAGTTGCTGCGCACCAGCGCGTAAAAGGTCGTCATGCCGACCCACATGTAGACCATCAGGCCTTCACCCGGGCCGCGCGCCACCAGCCCGATGTGCATGGCGTAGACCAGCAGCACCGAGCTGACCGCATAGCCCCAGACGGCGATCATCGACAGCCGCACGCGCTCACGCACACGGCGGTCGGCGCCGAGCACGAGGTCGGTGAGGGTCTGCCAGCCGGTTCGCATGGTGTCTCAGCTCCGCTCGGCGCCAGACCGATACAGCGCGTGAATCTTGCGCGGCGGGCCGTCGTGCGCCACGGTGCGGTTGCGGCCGGCCGTCTTGGCGGCGTACAGGGCGCGGTCGGCGCGGTCCACGCACTGATCCAGCGGCTCGTCGTCGACATACGGCGTCAATCCGGCGGAAAACGTGAGCTTCAGCTCAGGTACGGAGGGCGCGATCACGGTGGCGCTCACCGCCTCGCGGATGCGCTCCAGGCCGCTGAGCGCCTGTTCCTGCGTCGTGTCGTTGAGCAGCACCAGAAACTCCTCGCCGCCCCAGCGCGCCAGCACGTCGGTCTCGCGCAGCGCCTGCCGCGCCGTCCGCGCGAAATGGCGCAGCACCTCGTCGCCCACGCCGTGGCCGTGCGTGTCGTTGATGCGCTTGAAGTGGTCGATGTCGAGCAGTGCCAGGCAGAAGTGGTGGTGGCCCGAACGCTGCAGCCGCTTCTGATGCTGGTTGATCACCTCGATCATGTGGCGCCGGTTGACCAGCCCGGTCAGCTCATCGCGCGTGGCCAGGATCTGGATGCGGGTGAGCGCGTGGGCCAGCTCGTTCTTCTGGGTCTGCAGGCGTGACCGCATGCTGCTGAGCTGTGCCGCCAGGGTCGAGATGGTGGGCACGATGGCGACCACCAGCGCAAAGTGTACGAACTCGAGCTTGAGCGGGTAGAGCACCGGGTCGCTGTTTACCTTGTAGACAATGGCCAGCCCCATCAGGACGACGGTGTAGCCGCTGGCCACGCGGGCCGCCTGCGGCTTGAGATTGAAGATGCCGAACACCAGCACCAGGGTCAGCAGCATCATCACCGCGCCATGGGCGGCCCCCGTGGTGGCATAGGCGCCCACGATGATGGTGAGGGCCGCCATGATCTGCGGCAGCGTCAGGGCCGGGTCGTTGCAGCGCAGGTTCAGGCCCGAGCGCAGCAGCGCGTACCAGAAGACGATGTTGGCGACGATCAGGGCCGACAGCGACCAGGCCTCGTCGGCGTTCATCAGGCCCACCAGACAGGCATAGACCTGCAGCCCGATGCACGCCACGAACACGTTGGCCGCCATCAGCGAGCGCTTGATGCGCAAGCGCTGCTTGGGGTCGGTGCCGAGGATCAAGTCAAGAAGGCCGTGCATGGCGAAGCCGGCCGGAAAGCCGGGGTGGTACATCGGTTGTTTCGGACGAAACCACCACAGCTTTAACGTGTCATACGCAGAATCGCCCCAGAGTCTTCCCCTCCGTTCAAATTTCCTGAAATGAGGCGTGAACCAGCCTCAACGAATTTCACGATCCCACGGGCACACTGCGTTGTGTCCACTGCCCATCAGGAGCCGAGCCCATGTCCGAGGCCACCCGCCGCTACACCCTGACCGCCATCGCGCTGCACTGGCTGCTCGCCATCGGCATCCTGGGCGCCTTTGCGGTGGGGCTTTATGTGGATGACCTGCCGTTCTCCCCGGCCAAGCTCAAGCTCATCAACTGGCACAAGTGGGCGGGTGTCACCATCCTGGCGCTGTCGGTGCTGCGCCTGCTGTGGCGCCTCACGCACCGCCCGCCGGCCTTGCCGGCCCGCATCGAGGCCGCCATGCCGCGCTGGCAGCGTGCGGCCCACCACGGCACCCACCACCTGATGTACCTGCTGTTCTTCGCCGTGCCCCTGCTCGGCTGGGCCTACAGCTCGGCCAAGGGCTTTCCCATTGTGTGGTTCGGTGTGCTGCCGCTGCCCGACTGGGTGCCCGTGAGCGACGACCTGGCCGCTGTGCTCAAGCCCCTGCATGCCCTGGCCGCCTGGGGCCTGATCGGCCTCGTGGCCGTGCACGTGGCCGCCGCGCTCAAGCACCAGTTCATCGACCGCGATGGCCTGCTGGACCGCATGCGTCCGGGCCGCGCCTGACCCCCGCTTCCGTCCCTCGAAAGGAACCGACCGATGTCTGCCTCCCTCCGCCTGCGTGGGCGCCTTCTGGCACCGGCCGCCGTGGCCGCCATGGCGCTGTTCGCCGCCGCTGTGCCTGCCCAGGCCCAGAATGCCGCGGCCGCCCCCGCAGCCCAGACCCTGGTGCCTGCCCAGAGCGAGGTCACCTTCGTGGCCAAGCAGCTGGGCGTGCCGCTCAACGGCCGCTTCAAGGCCTTCAGCGTTCAGAGCAATTTCAACCCCAAGGCCCCGCAGGCCAGCCAGGTCGCGTTCACGATCGACCTGGGCAGCGTGGCCATCAACGCCGAAACCGATGCCGAACTGGCCAAGCCGGACTGGTTCAACACGGTCAAGTTCCCCAAGGCCACCTTCCAGTCGTCGGCCATCAGGCCCACCGGCCCGGGCCGCTTCGACGTGGCGGGCAAGCTCACCATCAAGGGGCAGGCCCGTGACCTGGTCGTGCCCGTGCAGCTGACGCAGGCTGCCGGCGTGACCACGGCCGTGGGCGGCTTCACCCTCAAGCGCCTGGACTTCAACGTGGGCGGCGGCGACTGGGGCGACCCGTCCATCGTCGCCAACGAAGTCCAGGTCAAGTTCAAGCTGGCCCTCAAGGGCGTTCCCGCCCTTTGAACCGCCCCCCAAGCCTCATTCAACCCTTTTGTTCAACGGTGCCCTGCGCACCCCATTTCAGGAGCCCTGCATGACCCGTCTCGCCCTTTCGACCCTGGCCGCTGCGGCCGCCGTGCTGACCTCGGTGGCCCACGCCGCCCCCGCCACCTACAACATCGACCCGACGCACACCTTTGTCACGTTCGAGGCCAAGCACTTCGGCACCTCCACCGCCCGCGGCCGCTTCGACAAGAAGAGCGGCACCATCGTGCTGGACAAGGCCGCCAAGAAGGGCGCGGTCGACATCACCATCGAAACCGGCTCGATCAGCACCGGCGTCGGCCCGTTCGACGGCCACCTCAAGAGCAAGGACTTCTTCAACAGCGAAGCCTTCCCCACCGCCACGTTCAAGAGCGACAAGCTGGTGTTCGACGGTGAGAAGGTGACGGCCGTGGAAGGCACGCTGACGCTGCTGGGCAAGAGCCAGCCCGTCACGCTGAAGGCCGAAGGCTATGGCTGCTACCAGAACCCGCGCATCCAGCGTGAGGTGTGCGGTGGCGACTTCGTCACCACCATCCAGCGCAGCGCCTACGGCATGACCTACGGCGTGCCCAACATCCCGGACGACGTCAAGCTCGTCATCCAGATCGAAGCGATCAAGCAGTAAGGGCGTGTTGCGCGCGTCGGGATGACGCGCGCCAGCCCAGCCAGCCCAGCCCGGAGAGCATCAGAGCCCAGGTGGCTGGCTCGGGCACGGCCGGTGTGGTCGTGTCCAGCGTGGCATAGAACGACGAGGTCACGCGGGCGGCCACGCCCATGTCCAGCATCACCGCCACATCCTGGTCGGTGGTGTTGGCCAGCGCCAGGGTGAACGGCTTGACCATGGTGGTGCCGAACGACAGGCTCGTGTCGGCGCTGCCGACGCCGCTGTATGGCGTCGTGAGGTCGACGGTGGCCGAGGCGTTGAACACATCGGAATCCGCCGAGAAGGCCGACCAGCTCAGATTGAACAGGAGGCGGTCGCCCCCCAAACCCAGGTGCCAGTCCAGCACGTTGCCTCGCGCGGCAGCCCAGTCGGCCACCGGTTGCGCGTCCACGGTGTGGCTCACGGTCAGCACGCCCGACAGGGTCACCAGCGAGCCCGCGGCCACCGTCACATGCGGCCGGTCCATCATCGACCAGACGTCGGGGCCCACCACGGGCGAGCTGGCGAAGTGCAGGCCACCTGGTGCGCCCACCACATCGTCCAGCGAGGCCGCGGTCTCGGCGCGGATCCCGTCCGGGCCGACCTCGACGCGGCCCTGGCTCCCCGTGTAGCTGAGCGGGGTGGCCGGCAGCAGGCTGTCCGACCACGTCGGCACGCCGGGGGCGCTGTCGAAGGCGCTGAGCGTGAAGGTGCCGACCACCATGCCCGGCTGGGACGACAGGTCGGTCAGGCTGCGCACATGGAGCTGCAGGTCGGTGAGGGCGACCTCGGTTCGCAGCACCGCGGGGCTGGCTGCCAGCGCGGGCAGGGCCGTGATCAGGCTCAGGGACAAGGCAAGCCGTGCGGTGGCGAGCAGACGGTGGGACATCAGAGGCACTCCTTGGATTCTTTATGGTCGTGTTGAGGCCTGACGGCTTTTCGTCAGGCGGCAAACGGGTATAGCGCAAACCCGTGTGGTCCGCCATGCGGGCTGTCGTGTTCAGTCTCATCCATTCGGGTGAGGGTGGCCCGCCTCGGGGGGGAGGGGCGGCGCTTGAACGGCACACCGGCCAGGGCAGGGTGCCCACCCTATGTATGCAGAACAGTGCATTTTTTGTATGCAATCTGGTGCGCGTTTTGTATGCAATCTGGTGCGCGGCGCACCATGCCCAGGCGCGAGCGTGCCGATCGCACGTCGAAGAAGGCCCCAAAAGCCCCGAATGACCCCGTTCTGGCGGCAAAACCCGCTGGCACGGCCTTTGCGCTATGTGAAGCCGTCTGCCGCATCCTGCCGAGGCCTCCACCATGTCTTCCCCTTCCTTGCACGACCAGCGTCTGGCCACCATGGCCAGCCAGCCCGACCTTGAACTGGTGCAGCTGGTCAAGCGCTATGGCGAGGGTCCCGATGCGCCGGTCGCCGTGCAAGGCATCGACCTCCACATCGCGGCGGGCCACTACTGCTGCCTGCTCGGCCCGTCGGGTTGCGGCAAGACGACCACTCTGCGCATGATTGCCGGCCATGAAGGCGCCAGCGCCGGCGACATCATCCTGGGTGGCCGCAACATCACCAACCTGCCGGCCTCGGCGCGCGGCACGGCCATGATGTTCCAGAGCTACGCGCTGTTCCCGCACCTCAGTGCGCTCGACAACGTGGCCTTCAGCCTGAAGATGCGCGGTGTGGACAAGGCCATCCGCCAGCAGCGCGCGATGGACCTGCTCGAGCGTGTGTCGCTGCAGCACCTGGCCGCGCGCAAGCCGGCCGAGATGTCCGGCGGCCAGCAGCAGCGCGTGGCGCTGGCCCGCGCCCTCATCACCGAGCCGCGTGTGCTGCTGCTCGACGAACCGCTCTCGGCGCTCGACCCCTTTCTGCGCATCCGCATGCGGGCCGAACTGAAGGCCTGGCAGAAGAGCCTCGGCATGACCTTCATCCACGTCACCCACTCGCAGGAAGAGGCCATGGCTCTGGCCGACCAGATCGTGGTGATGAACGCCGGCCGAATCGAACAGGACGGCAGCCCGCGCGAGGTCTTCAATGCGCCGCGCACCGAGTTCGTGGCTCGCTTCATCGGTGGGCACAACGTGCTGCCGCTGGACCAGGCCAAGGTCGCCGTGCGCACCGACAAGACCCGCTTGCTGGACGAGGCCGGCGGGGCAGGGGGCCTGGGCGCCACCGTCACCGGCGTCGAATACCAGGGCACCTACGTGCTCGTCACGCTCAAGGGCGATGCGCTGCCCGGTGAGGGCGAGCTCAACGTCGTGCTGGGCGAAGCCGACTACGCCGCCCGCGCCTGGCAGCCCGGCGAACGCGCCCGCGTGCACTGGGCCGAAGCCGATCTGCACCGCCTCGCGGCCTGAAGCGCCCCCCCAACCCGATCTTCACCACCGAACAGGCTCATGTGCTGAGCCTGCGGGGATCCCTTTTCCTGTCAACCCAACCTGGAGAGCCCACCATGTCCCGTGATCCCGAAGACCAAGCCGGCCAGAGCGCGCCGCTCGCGCCCAGCACCCCCCTGGCGAGCGACGCGTCTCCCTGTGGCCTGTCGCGCCGCACCGTGCTCAAGAGCGGCCTGCTCGGCGCCGGCGGCATCCTCGCCAGCGGCTGGGCCCCGGCCATCCACGCGGCCGACCCGATCACGCTGCGCTACCTGGGCACCGCGGTCAACCAGGACAAGGCCATTGCCGAGAAGTTCGCGGCGGACACCGGCATCAAGATCCAGTACATCCCCGTCACCACCGACGACGTCACCAAGCGCGCCGTCACCGCGCCCAACAGCTTCGACCTGATCGACACCGAATACTTCAGCCTCAAGAAGATCATCCCCACCGGCAACCTGAAGGGCATCGACGTCAAGCGCATCAAGCACGCCGACAAGATCACCCCGCTGTTCACCCGTGGCGAGGTCAACGGCAAGAAGGTCGGCGACCAGGGCACGGCGCCCAAGAAGGTCATGTTCCTGGAAGGCGAGAAGAGCAAGGCCTTCGCTAAGGACCCGACGCAGTTCATGACGCTGATCCCCACCGTGTACAACGCCGACACGCTGGGCATCCGGCCCGACCTCATCAAGCGGCCCATCACCAGCTGGAAGGAACTGCTCAACCCCGAGTTCAAGGGCAAGGCCGCCATCCTCAACATCCCGTCCATCGGCATCATGGACGCGGCCATGGTGGTCGAGGCCATGGGCCTGTACAAGTACCCCGACAAGGGCAACATGACCAAGGCCGAGATCGACCTGACGATCAAGACCCTGATCGAAGCCAAGCGTGCCGGCCAGTTCCGCAGCCTGTGGAAGGACTTCAACGAGTCCGTCAACCTGATGTCGTCGGGCGAGGTCGTGATCCAGTCGATGTGGTCGCCCGCCGTCACGGCGGTGCGCACCAAGGGCATCGCCTGCACCTTCCAGCCGCTCAAGGAAGGCTACCGCGCCTGGGCCGCCGGCTTCGGCATCCCGGCCACGCTGTCGGGCAAGAAGCTCGATGCCGCCTACGAATTCATCAACTGGTTCCTCGATGGCTGGGCCGGCGCCTACCTGAACCGCCAGGGCTACTACAGCGCCGTGCTCGACACCGCCAAGGCCAGGATGGAAGCCTACGAGTGGGCTTACTGGATGGAAGGCAAGCCCGCCGCGCAGGACATCAAGTCGCCCACCGGCCAGGTGCTCGCCAAGAAGGGCGAGGTGCGCGATGGCGGCAGCTACGAGCAGCGCATGGGCGGCATCGCCTGCTGGAACGCGATCATGGACGAGAACACGTACATGGTCAGCAAATGGAACGAATTCGTCGCAGCTTGATTCACCCGGAGTACCTGTTCATGTCCCACACCCCATTCCGTCTGTCCGGTCTCACCGTGGCCCTGCTGGCGCTGGCCGGCGTCGCCCAGGCCCAGTCCAGCGTCACCGTCTACGGGGCCATCGGCCTCGACGTGGTCAGTGCCACCCACGTCTACAACGGCACCAGTACCGGCTCGGTCGTCAAGGTCGATGACAACGCTATCGTCAACTCGCGCATCGGCTTCAAGGGCAGCGAAGACCTGGGCGGCGGCCTCAAGGCCCAGTTCGGGCTCGAGTCCAGCGTGCGCCCCGACACCGGCACCGCCGGCAACGGCGGCACCACCTTCTTCAACCGCGGTTCTTACGTGGGCCTGGCCGGTGATTTCGGCAGCGTGCGCGTGGGCCGACAGTGGAACGTGGCCGACGACTACATGGGCAACTACTTTGCCTTCGGCTTCTACTCGGCTTTCCTGCTGGGCGGCTTCGGCCCCCTGTCCGACCTGACCAACAACGCCATCAAGTACACCACGCCCAAGATCGGCGGCGTCGAAGCCGGCCTGTTCTACGGCCTGGGCGAGCAGGCCGGCCGCACCTCCGCCGGGCAGACCTTCCAGGCGGCCCTCAACTACGCCGAAGGCCCGGTCGGTGTCGGCGGCGTGGCGTACTCGGCCAAGAGTCCCACGGCCGGTGTCGGCGCCACCACCATGTACGCGCTGGGCGCGTCCTACCAGTTCGGCGCGGTCAAGGCCCGGGTGGGCGTGGCCACAGCCGATGTGAAGGACGTCACCGCGGCGGGCACCTACAAGGCCAACGTCGTCGATTTCGGGGTGGACGTGCCGCTCAGCGCCCAGGCCTCCCTCAGCCTGGACTACGTGAAGTACGACAAGAAGGACAGCGACGACGACACCGCCTTCTTCCGTGCCCGCGGCGCCTATGCCCTGTCCAAGCGCACCACGCTGAACGCCAACGTGATCTTCCTGAACAACTCGGGCAACGCCGATTTCGCCTTCGTCACGCAAGGGCGTGGTTTCGCGGGCAAGGCCGGCCAGAGCCAGACGGTCCTCACCGCCGGCATCACCCACGCGTTCTGAGAAACCTGAGCAGGTGCTCACGTCCTGGCGGCGTGGGCCTTGCTTGCACGAGGCCCCAGCATGAAAGCACTTCCTTCCTGGCTGCAGGCCACGCCCATGGGCGTGGTCTTCCTGGTCTTTTTCGTGATGCCGCTGCTGCTGGTGGCCGCCGTGAGCTTCTGGCCGCAGAACGAGTACACGCTCGAGCCCGGCTTCACCCTGGCCAACTACACGGCGCTGTTCGATGGCTGCTTCAACCCTCCCGATGGCGAGCTGTGCACCACCGTCAAGACCTACCTGTCCACGCTGAAGTTCTGCGCGCTCGTGTGGGCCATCACGCTGGTGCTGGGTTTCACGCTGGCCTACTTCGTCGCCTTCCACGTGCCCAGCTTGGCCGCGCAGACGGTGCTCTTCACCGTCATGACCATCCCGTTCTGGACGTCCAACGTCATCCGCATGATCTCGTGGATCCCGCTGCTGGGCCGCCACGGCTGGATCAACACCACGCTGATGGACCTGGGCCTCATCAACCAGCCCATCGAGTGGCTGCTGTATTCCGATTTCTCGGTGGTGCTCGCCTTCGTGCACCTTAACACCACTTTCATGATGGTGCCCATCTTCAACTCGATGATGAAGATCGACCGCGCGCTGATCGAAGCCGCCGACGACTGCGGCGCCAGCGCCTGGCAGACGCTGTGGCACGTCATCGTGCCCCTGTGCCGCACCGGCATCCTGATCGGCTCCATCTTCGTCATCACCCTGGTGATGGGCGATTTCGTCACCGTGGGCGTCATGGGCGGCCAGCAGATTGCTTCGGTCGGCAAGACCATCCAGGTGCAGACCTCGTACCTGCAGTTCCCGCTGGCCGCGGCCAATGCTGTCGTGCTGCTGGGCGTGGTGCTGCTCATCATCGCCGCGCTCAACCGCCTGGTCGACCTGCGCAAGGAACTCTGACATGAACAAACGCGGCTTCTGGCCACTGGCCCTGGTCTTCGGGCTCTATGTGCTCTTCCTCTATGGCCCCGTCATCACCATCTTCGTGCTCAGCTTCCAGGGCCCCGAAGGCGGCCTGACCTTTCCCATGCGTGGCCTGTCGCTGCACTGGTATGAAGAGCTGTTCAAGGGCCTGGGCGTGGTCGACATCGGCGCGGCCGTGCAGCGTTCGCTGGCGCTGGGCGCCGTCGTCATGGCCCTCACGGTGCTGATCTCGCTGATGGCGGGCCTGGCCTTCCGCAAGGGCTTCAAAGGCAGCGGCGTGCTGTTCTACAGCTCGGTGGCCAGCCTCATCATGCCCAGCATCATCATCTCCCTGGGCATCGGCCTGCAGTTCCGCCTGTTCGACACCCTCGTCAAGGGCCTGCTCGAGCAGTGGGAATGGACGGACGCCCTCGAGGCCTACACCACCCTCATGGGCCTGTACACCTCGGGCCTGGGCGCGCACCTGACCTGGACGCTGCCCTTCGGCATGCTCATCATGTTCGCCGTCTTCAACCGCTTCAACCCGGCCTACGAAGAAGCCGCTCGCGACCTGGGTGCCACCCCCTGGCAGACGCTGCGCCACGTCGTGCTGCCGCTGATCGGGCCTTCGCTCGTGGGCGTCGGCATGTTCGGCTTCACCCTCAGCTGGGACGAAATCGCCCGGTCCTCCCAGGCCATCGGCGACCTCAACACCCTGCCGCTCGAACTGCAGGGCCTGACCACCACCGTCACCACCCCGTCCATCTACGCGCTGGGCACGCTCACCACCGTCACCTCGCTGCTGGTGATCTTCGTGGCGCTGGCCGGCGTGGCCCTGATGCGCCGCCGCACCCGCGCCACCTGACCGACACTGCACCCGCCCGACCGGAGCCCCGCCATGACCGCGCCCGACGACGATTCCGTGCCAGCCACCGCCGCCACGCTGTCCGATGACGACATCTACGAACGCCTGATCGAGGCCATCGTCGATCAGCGCCTGCTGCCTGGCACCAAACTGGTGGAAGACAAGCTCGGCCAGGCCTTCGGCGTGTCGCGCACCCGCATCCGCCAGGTGCTGATCCGCCTGGCGCAAGAGCAGGTCGTCACCATCCAGCCCAACAAGGGCGCCAGCATTGCCGAGCCCACCGTCACCGAAGCACGCGAGGTGTTCGAAGCCCGCAGCGTGGTCGAGGCCCTGCTGGTGCGCCGCTTCATCGAGCACACCGCCGGCCGCGCCCGCACCCAGGCGCTCAAGGCCTTGGCCGCCTGCATCGAAGCCGAAGAAGACGCCCGCCAGCGCGGTGACCATGCCATGGCGCTGCGCCAGTCCGGCCGCTTCCACCTGCTGCTGGCCGATGCCGCCGGCCACCAGACCTTTGCCCGCTTCCTGCACAAGCTGGTGTCGCGCACCAGCCTGATCCTCATGAGCTACGCCCCGGTCGAGCGCAGCCGCCCGCCCGCCAGCGCCACGCCCGTGCGCTGGGTGCAGGCCTGCCGCTGCGACGAACACCGCGGCCTGCTGTCGGCGCTGCGCGCGGCCGAGGGCGATGCGGCCGAGGCCACCGACCACGCCGTGCGCCTCATGACCGACCACCTTGCCCACATCGAAGCCGGCCTGTGCTTCAACCAGCCCGAGCCCGCGCAACCCGATGTGTTCGATGTCCTGACCACCCCTCGCCGCGGGCGTCGTCCCCGCGGCCCGGCCAACCCGGCCTGAGCCGCGATCCCATGCACGTCCTGCTCCTCAACCCCAACACGCGCGCCGACCTGACGGACGAACTCGTGGCCCTGGTGGCCCCTTCGTTTCAGGACACGGGTGTGGCCGTGCGGGGCGCCACCGCGCCGTTCGGGGCTGACTACATCGCCAGCGAACAGACCTACCTGATCGCCGCCCATGCCGTGCTTGATGCCTGGCATGCCCACGTGCAGCAGCACGGCCGGCCGTTGGCCGTGCTCGTGGCGTGTTTCGGGGATCCGGGCGTGTGGGCGCTGCGCGAGGTGGCCGGCGTGCCCGTCATGGGCCTGGCCGAAGCCGCCATGCGCGAGGCCGAAGCCGTCGGCCCCTTTGCCATCGTGACCGGGGGAGCGGCCTGGGGCCCGATGCTCGAACGCCTGGCCCGCGGCCTGCGCCTGCATGGCGAACAGACCCCACGCGGCCTGATGGCGGTGCACACCGTGGCGGCCTCCGGCGGCGCCCTGCGGGCCGCGCCCGATCAGGCCCTGGCCGAGCTGTCTTCCGCGTGCGTCGATGTCGTGGCGGCGCAAGCCCATCGGGCGCGGCCCCTGGATGCCGTCATCCTGGGTGGCGCCGCCCTGGGAGGCTGGGCCAGCCGCCTGGCGCCCGTGCCTTCCGTGCCTGTGATCGACAGCGTCGAGGCCGGGGCCCGCTGGCTGCGCCGGGTGGCCGTGGCCTAGCCCTGCTGCATGTTCAGGCGTTCGCACACCCGCATCGTGGCCAGCTGAAACGCCTGGAAATGCAGCCCCACCTGGGCCGCCACCGGCTCCAGCTCGGCCCACACCGCCTCGGTCGACTGCATCCGTGCCGGGTTCAGCAGCAGGTTGTCCACGGCCGCGTCGATCGTCAGCAGCCGCTGCACCGTCGGCCGCTCCTGCGTCCACTGACTGGGTGTGTGCGGGCGAGCGCGCACCGTGTCGGCCACATCCCGCGACAGGCCCCACGACTGCACCATCGCGGCGCCCAGCGCCGAATGGCTCACGCCGAAGGCCTCGATCTCGGCGGCGCACAACAGCGCCTCGTCTTCGTTCTCCGCCTGCGTTTCCAGCTCGGTGTAGCGCGTGCTGTCGTACACGTACAGCACCGCGCGGCCCGATTCGGCAAACAGGCCGGCGGTATGCGCCAGCCACGGGTCCACGTCCAGCTGGCGCGCAATGCGGCTCATGGCCAAGCCACGCACCCCCGCGCGATCCCAGATGCGTTGCAGCGTCGGGCTGGGCGGAAACGCCCCGCGCAGGCCGATCTCGTAGGTCAGGCCGGCCACCTGCGCCATGCCCAGGTAGCGGATCGCCTCGTGCACCGTCTCCACCCGCTTGAGCAGGCCGAACAGCGCCGAGTTCACCGTGCGCACCACCGCAGACGACAAGGCCATGTCCGTCTCGATCAGCCCTGCCAGCTGGTCGACCGAACTCTCGTCGTCGGCCATCAGCAAGGACAGCTTCACCAGCGTGTTCGGGCACGCCGGCAGATCGATGTTCAGGTTGCGCAGCTGGGGAGCGATGCTCATGGTCGGCTTTCGTGTCTACCGGGGCAGTCTAGGTCGCCGCGATCGGCGCAGAAAGCCGGACATTGCCCGTAAAACGTGCGCTATCTCTCGCCTTGCGGCGAAATCGGCAGCGTCAGCGCGGGCCCTCAGCGCGGAATGAACCGACGGCGCAACTGCCCGCTCGACGGGGGCGGCAGGCCCTGCTCGCGGCGGAACGTGCTCGGCGCCATCCCCTTCCAGCGGCGGAACGCCTCGATGAAGGTGGTGACGTCGGCATACCCCAGCCGCTCGGCGATCTCGCCGTGCGTCAGCGTGGCGCTGGCCATCAGCTCCTCGGCCAGGGTCGAGCGCACCTCTTCCAGCAGCGTACGGAAGGTCGCCCCTTCAGCCGTCAGATGCCTGCGCAGCGTGCGCGAGGTCATGCGCATCTCGGCGGCAATCTCTTCCATGTCGGGGATGTGGCCCGGCGTGCGCATCAGGCGGTTGCGCACCGCGGCAGCCACGCCCGTGCGGGCCTTGCGCGCGTCCACCAGGCGGCGGCACATCTGTTCGCACAGCTGCATGGTGTGCGGATCGGCCTGCGGCAGCGGCATGTGCAGGTGGTGGGCATCGAAGCTGGCGGCTTCGCGCGCCTGGCCGAACAAGGGCTGGATGCCGAACAGCTCCGTGTAGGCCGCAGCCACCTCGGGCGGCGGCTCGGGGCGGCGCATCTCGATGCGGTTGTAGGGCAGGGGGCGGCCCATGATCTCGCGCTGCAGCGTCACGGCGGCGGCACGGTCGCGGTCGACGATGAACTGGCGCACATCGGGCGGCAGGTGGTCGCTCTGGTAGGTGATGTTCACCACGCTGTCCAACTGCTCGACCGTGTTGGTGGTGAGTGCGAACGTGTGGTTGAGCATGCGCGAGCCCATGCTCACGGCCGCGCCCAGCGTCGGGCTGCTCAGCAGCGCGAAGCCCCACAGGCCGTAGGTGGTCACGTGGTAGCGCGTGCCCGCGATCAGCCCCAGCGTGGGCAGATGCGGCAGCTCGCTGATCAGGTTGCGAATCAGCTGCACCTCCTGCAGCGCCTCGATCTCGCTGCCCGGATCGTCCAGCACCGCACGCGTGATCCCCGTGTGCTGAAGCATGGCATCGACGCTGACGCCGTGGTCGAACCCCACTTGCGTCAACACCCGCGCTGTGGCTATGCCCCGGCGGAAATCCCAGATGTTCCCTCGAGAAGACGACTTTTGACTCATGACCGCACTCACTGATCGCCTGATTTAGTCAACCGATTATGCGGGGTACACCCCCGTGTTTGAACGGGTTTTGTACATGACGTGAACTAAAAACGTAACTGATTCTCGTTTTCGGACACGCAGGGCCCGTGAGATGTTCACGCCTGATATGCCCTGAAATGAGGGGGGCTCCCTAGTTCGACGCCTTCCGCGCGTGCGTGGGGAACTCAGTTGTCGCATGATGTGTCGTAACCGGAAAGTCGTCCGAGTGTCAGGTTGTTGCGGTACAACCGTGCTCTGTCCTGCGGGCGCTCCACAACGAACACATCCTAATCATGTCGTTTCAGCAGTTTCTGCTCATCCTCAAGGCGAGATGGCTTGTCATCGCGGCCGTCTTCGTCCTGACCGTGGCGTCCATCACCACCATCTCGTTGCTGATGCCCAAGCAGTTCAGCGCGACATCCACCGTGGTGGTCGACATCAAGGCGCCCGACCTTCTGACCGGGTTGGCCACCAACTCGATGATGAACAACAGCGTCATGGCGACGCAGCTCGACATCCTGCGCAGCCCCCGCGTCGCCAAAGAGGTGGTTCGCACGCTGCGCCTGGACGAAAGCCCCGAGAGCGTGGCCCGCTGGCGCGAGGCGACGGATGGCAAGGGTGTCCTGATCGACTGGCTGGCTGCATCCTTGCAGCGCAACCTCGAAGTGCTGCCCTCGCGCGAAAGCAACGTCATCAACGTGACCTTCACGGCTGCCTCGCCCGAATTCGCCGCGGCGGTCGCCAATGCCTACGCTCAGGCCTATGCCAAGGTCAACGTGAGCCTGCGTGTCGGGCCCGCACGCCAGTATTCGGAGTTCTTCGAGCAGCAGGGCGAGGCGGCGCGTGCGCGCCTCGAAAAGGCCCAGCGCGAGCTCTCTGAATACCAGAAAGCCAACGGCATCACCTCGCTGGATGACCGGCTTGACGTCGAAACCACGAAGCTCAACGAGCTCAGCGCGCAGTTGACGGCCGTTCAGTCCATCAGCGCCGAGAGCCGCAGCAAGCGCGCCAGCGGTCGCCAGGACGTCCTGATGGACGTGATGCAGAACCCGCTGGTGCAGTCGCTCAAGGCCGATGTCGCCCGCACCGAAGCCAAGTTGAGCGAGGCCGCATCGCGTTACGGCTCGGCCCATCCGGCGGTGGGCAGCCTGGAGGCAGAGCTCGCCACGCTGCGCGTCAAGCTCGACACGGAGATGCGCCGTGTCAGCGCCTCTGTCTCTACATCGGACGACATCAACCGTCAGCGTGAAGCGCAGATTCAAGGGGCCTTGGCAGCGCAGAAGACCCGCGTCCTGCAGCTCAACCGCGACCGCGACCAGCTCAACGTCCTCAAGCGCAACGTCGATTCGGCTCAGCGCGCCTACGACGTCATTCTGGCCCGCGCCGATCAGACCAGCATCGAAGCCCAGGTCAACCAGGCCAACGTCGTGGTGCTCAACCCCGCGTCGGTGCCGGCGGCCCCGTCCAAGCCGCGTGTGCTGATGAACATCCTGGTTTCCGTCTTCCTCGGTGTCGTGCTGGGTGCAGGCGCCGGCTTCCTCATCGAACTGCTCAACCGCCGCGTGCGTTGTGCCGATGACCTCTCCGATGTGCTCGACATGCCGATGCTCGGCCAGGTCACCTCGGCGGCCCAGCTCATCCAGAACGTCCCGCAAAACCAACTCAAGCTCGCCGCCTCATGAACAACCCGGTCCCTGTTATCCGTAGCTCTGAAGAGTTGGTGCCCGCGGCTGACCGCAGCCGCACCATCGGCGACATCCTGGTCGACAGCGGGCGGCTGGACCCCGAAAAGGTCGCGCTGATCGTGGCGCAGCAAGAAAAGGACGGCAGCCAATTCGGTGAGGCCGCCCTTGCACTGAACCTCGTCACCAAAGAAGACGTGATGTTTGCGCTGGCGCACCAGTACGACTACGCCATGCTGCTGCCTGGCGCCAGCCCGGTCAGCAAAGAGCTCGTGGTGGCCTACAGCCCGCACAGCACCGTTGGCGAGCGCATCCGAGCGTTGCGCGACCAATTGGCCCTGCGGTGGTTCGGCAACGACCCGCTCCGCAAGGTGCTGGCCGTGGTCAGCGCGGAAGAGCGCGAAGGCAAGAGCTTCCTGACGGCCAACCTGGCCGCCGCGTTTGCGCAGCAGGGGTTGAAGACGCTGCTCATCGACACCAACATGCGCAACCCGCGCCAGCAACAGATCTTCGGGCTCGAGCGCGGTCCTGGCCTGTCAAGCGTGCTGTCGGAGCGGGTGACCCTGGCAACCGCCATTGAGGCGGTACCGACCATTCCGGGCCTGTCGCTGCTGATCGCCGGCTCGCTGCCGCCCAACCCGTCGGAGTTGCTGGGCAAGCCCGCCTTCGCGCGCGTGCTGCTTTACGCAGCCAGCAACTACGACGTGGTGCTGATGGACACGCCGTCCGGCAACGCCTGTTCGGACGCCACGATCGCGGCATCGCGCGCGGGTGGTGCGCTGGTTGTGGCGCGGAAGGACAAGAGCATGCTCGCCGGCACCTCGAAGTTCGCCAAGGGCCTGCGCGACATGGGTGTCGCGCTGGTGGGGTCTGTGCTGAATGACGCCTGAGCGCACTTATGCGCAAGCCGAGCGGGCCCGGTCGCATGACGACACCCCGCATTGGCCAACGCGCTGGCAGCGGTTGATTGACAAGTTGCGCATCGTCCAAGACTGGGGCGAAATGCAGAGCTTGGAGGATAGCCTCGCTCACGTGGAGCGCCCCGTCACCGTGGCGTTCTTGAACGCGCACGCTATGAACTTAGCGGTCAAGGACCCGACATTCTTCAGCCATCTGATGGAGGCAGATATCCTGCTTCGCGATGGCGTGGGCGTGACAATCCTGCTCCGGATGCTCGGAAAGCGCCCTGGTCTGAACATGAATGGCACGGATTTCATTCCGCGCATACTCGATCGACATAAGACAAGTCGCATCGCATTGTTCGGTACTTTGCCAGCCTACCTTGAACGCGCGGTAGAAGTGCTCAGAAAGTCGGGACACGCACACGTCGACACCACCTTGGATGGCTTTCAGCCTGACGCCTCTTACGCGCTGGTGACCTCCAAAGTCAAGCCCGAGGTGATCGTGCTCGGGATGGGAATGCCAAAGCAAGAGAAGATCGCCGCCCAACTTCGTCAGACGGGCGGGGGCCCTCGATTGACGATATGCGGTGGTGCCGTCCTCGACTTCATCGGCGGGCGTGTGTGCCGGGCGCCTGCATTGATTCGCCGTATGCGGCTCGAATGGTTGTATCGACTGGTACTCGAGCCGAAGCGCTTGTTCCGAAGGTATGTCATCGGCAACCCCCTTTTCTTATGGCGAGCTTTCCAAGTCGTTCTGGCTGCAGAGCAAGGCCGTCGTGATCAGTAAGTTCCTGCGCTTCGGAGCCCTGTCTGGCGGGGGGTGGCTTCTTGATTGCACCTTGCTCCTTTTGCTGACAGCGCTCATGTCGTTCCCCGTTCACGCTGCGAACTTTGTCAGTTCAGCTACCGCTGCGTTGACGGTTTTCGTTGTATCCAGATACTTGGTTTTCTCCGGAGCCGATGCGCCCTTGGCGGGGCGCGTGCTCGCCTACTTCGCTTACACCGCGTGCGTGATCTTCCTCGCTTCCGCGGCGATTGCCGGCATTCGGGGTGGGCTTGTGAGGATTGCTCAGCACTTCGACTGGTCGCTGGATCCGCAGGCACTCACCTTCTGGGCGAAAGTCGTCATCACGCCTCCCCAACTTGTTGCCAACTTTCTGATGTCCCGGCTGTTGAATGAAAAGAGAGCCTGAAATGAACCGCGAGAAGATCCTCGTTCTCGTCCCCTGCTACAACTGTGAGCCGCAAATCGGGCGTGTCCTGAAACAGCTTGCTGGCGTGAGGGCGGGTCTCGTTCACGAGGTCCTCGTGCTGGATAACGGCAGCAAGGACGACACTGTGGACGCAGCGTGTCGGGCGGCGAAGCAGATCTCTCACATCGCGGTCACCGTCGGCCGCAACAAGGCCAATTACAACCTCGGGGGCTCCCACAAGACGGCTTTTGCGTACGCAAGGGCAAACGGGTTCACGCATGTCGCTGTTCTTCATGGCGATGATCAAGGCAACATAGCCGACCTCATTCCCATCCTTGAAACTGGCCGGCATCGGTCGCAGGATGCGTGTCTCGGTGCCCGCTTCATGGCGGGCTCGAAGCTCCGTGGATATTCTTGGTTCCGGATTTTTGGGAACCACGTTTTCAACGTGTTGTTCACCATCGGCACCCTCCGGTCGGTG